>CAZHBL010000145.1:0-10250 GCA_964530105.1 uncultured Pirellulales bacterium
CCCAGAGCGCCGAGGCAATCCATCGTGATGGCGTCGGCCTGCTCGGCTTCGAGAATCCTGCCGGCCACGTAGTAGCTTTTAACGCCGTTAATGACGTCCTGGCGGGTTGCGCCGGTTACCTTCCGTGCCCTGCGGAGATAATCGTCAGCCATCGCTAATATATCCTTGCTCTCAGCGGTCTTGTTGTACTGCTCGATGAAAGTCGATGCCGGCACGACTTGCATCGTGATTCCCGTATCGGCCAGGGGTGCTTCGGAGCGGCTATTGCCTCTGATAACGACGCAGCGGGTTTGGCGCATTTTGGCCGAGGCGCAGAGCATTTTCATGCCGTAGGCGGCCTGGCCGAAATCGTTCGTCGAATAAATCACGCAGCCGGGAGTCTCGGCCAGGTTGATCGTATTGGTTGTGAAAGACGTGCCCAGCGGCGAATATATTATCGACGGAATTGTGCTGTGAGCGACTTTTTCGGCGCTCGGCCATGAATGTTTCTGACGATCCATCATGACCAGCAGCAGGCCGTCGGCCTTTTGGGCTTCGGCCTCGGCGATCCAGCCTTCGGCTTCTGCCAGACTGTAAAGCGGTTCACTGCGGAGGTCGAATTTTGCCCCGAGCTTTTCAGCGGTGCTTGTCATTTTCTCGCTGTACATTTTTCGAGCGGCCTTCCCGTCATAAACTGCCCCCGGCCAGAGCATGCCGTAGTCTTCCTTCCGCCGGACGAAGGCCGCTTTGATGGTCGGCGTATATTTCGACGCCGGCCCGCACGGGCGGATGGGATTCTGTGTCATCATGGGTTCTTTGACCAGCGCATTGCAGCCTTGCAAAAGAACAGAACCCGCCACAACTCCGGCTGAACCGCGGATGAACTGCCGGCGGCTGAGGTTGTGATTACAGTTGCATTTTAAGGGGCATCTTCCGGAACTCATCGTCATCTCCTGCTAAAACATTTCGATCAATGGTGTGCCCGCCGTAAGGCGTCCCCAAGGGAGTACACACCCTACCTGTTTTTATCTTGAAACCTGTGCAGGATATGATACGGCATGTCAAACAAGATTGCAAGGATTCCGATTAATCAATCGGCTATTCCAGGTTTCCCAATCTGCTTGAATCCCAGCTTCGTCAGCACGTCAACGCCCCGTGTGCTGTTAAGGTCGTACCCAAGCCAGGCATCAACAATCTTTCCTTCGTGATCGATAATGTAATTGACCGGAGCGGCTCGCGCGCCGTACGTCATAAATCCTGTTTTAATAGCTTCATCCGAGATGTCCAGGATATTTGGGAAAGCCACCAAGTGCTGGCGGAGAAAATCCAATGCAATCTGCCTATCATCGGCAAAATCAAATCCAAGAACAACTAATCCCTTGCTCTTGTACTTGCTATACAATTTTTCGAGGTAGGGCATCTCTTCACGACAAGGTGGACACCCAACGCGCCAGAAGTTCAGCCAAACAATTTTGCCACGAAAGTCTGACAATTTAATTTTGCTACCATCAGCCGAAAGCAGCTCGAAATCGGGCGCCAGTCGGCCCGGCTTAAGAAGCCTGTCCTCCGAAGTCGGGGGATGCCACTGTTTCCAGTCTTCCGGCGGCGCCCACCTGAATTTCTCCGGCGGAATTTGGGCGTTCAACGTCACTTTCGACCATACTTCTTGGGTGATATTCTCCCCACTTGTCCGCACAATATCTTTCAGTTTGCGTGGAAGGTGATCCCGCCTGGAAATCCAGAAATAGTAGCTCCGTTGGTGGTTCATGTAACTTACCTCGATCATGTCGCAATCCTCTTGGCCCACTTTTTCGATGCCGAGATACCGTACCCCTTCTATATACGGTTCGAGAGAGTTATTTATTCCTTGGAAAACCGATGGATCTAGTACCGGAAAACAATTGCTCTTTTGCATGACCTTCGCATATCCGATCGAATACCTGCCCGGCGGAGCCGGTTCCTTCATGTAAACATTAAGACGACTTTTCTGGTATGCATCGTAATCTTCGGCGCTAAACCACGGTCGACCGTTTGGCCAATAACTCCAGGCATATTGGCCATCACCAACAAGGATGCCGATGTTCACGCCATCTTTAGTTATTGTCTCCACATAGAAGAAGTTTGGCTTCTTCATCCAGACTCTATATGTCAAGGCTTCCCAAATCTCGCCGTCAGCTTTTTCCCTCAGGCTGCTTTCGTATGACAGAGTTTTTGCTGTTCGGATGGTCTCATTCATTTTCTTGTATAGTGCTCGAGCTTCAGGCTCATCCTTGAATGTAGCTTCGGACGATTTCTGATGCTGTGCCGAGCTAAAACAATCAGGAGTCAGACTTAAGAATGCCGCGGAGACAACGACAACTACAGTGCGTGTGACAATTTCGTTTCTCATTTGTATCTCCTTTTTACGATTTAACTTTCCGCAATGGTGACCTGAGCGCGACCTATCACTCCCTTCAAAACCATTTCTGTAGTTCTCTTATACGCCGTTATTACTCTACTAACGGTTTGGTGACAGGCCAGAAAACCGTGTCGCCGTTGTCGCCCCACTTTCGGATGTCGCCGTATCTGTCTTTGCTGTATTGACCGCCGTCATCGGTGAAATTGAAGCCGACGCTGTAGAGGATAAAATCATCGTCTGTCTTTTTATAGACTAAAGGCTTGTCACTGAACGCGTCCATTGGCAGCTTGTCAAGAAATCCGCCCTTGACTAACTCATCGAGAGTTTCCGGATATTGATTCTTCTCAAGCTGCCATCGCAGAACTGCTACTATCGTCTTTGTTGCTTCATGACCCATTTTGCCTCGATATGCTATCTCGGAAACCCGTGCTGTTGCCGGCATGAACATTTGAATCAAAAAATATCTGTAGTTCTGCCCTGATCCGAATATTATCTCATCGGCCGTTTTGACATCAGACACGTGTCTTTGGTAAGGAGTCATCACGGCATTCTTGCTTTGCAGGTCGAATATCTCATTTGCCTTTGCTACAGTCGCATCACGTCTTGCATGAACCATACTTACGGCGGTATATAAAGGCATTAACAATCTCTTATCACTATCATCATGGCTGGGGGGAGAAAAGTATGAAAACTCTTCCCACAGACCCGGTATCAAATGTCCCCCGCCTGGGCCTCCATCGGTAAACGAACGCTGGACGACATCCATGAACATCAGCCTCTCACCTTCGGTGTTTATCAGCGGATAATCTCCGGGATAAATCGCAGATAGCTGCTCGTATAATCGATTCATTTCGGTAGCGGAAAGTTTCCGGTCGGCTAAGATGGTAAGTATTTCTTCGTGGCCGAGGCCGCTTATTGCCGTGCCCACTAATTGTTCGACAAGGGTTCCCTTGCCCTGCCAATGACCGCCGGCCCGGGCGATAACGAGACAATTTTCGATACTCTGCTGCAATCGCCCCTCTGTTCTGTCAATGCGAGAGCGCCAGGCTCCCAATCTTGCCAAATTTTTCAGCGTATTCAGGGGCGGCATAGGAACGCTCCAGAGCGATTTGTCCTGGTCATCTAAATCATGAGCAATTGGTCGATAGCAGTATGATTTGGTACTGCCGGCCACAAATTCCTCCCAGGCAGCTTTGTTTTGCTCTATCCATCTTCCGATATATTCGCATTCGACTTCTGTGAGTGGTGCCGAAATGTCCTCTGGTAGATTTTCGAACCGTTTTATCGCCTCATGAAGAGTCGCCACTGAAACCGCCTCAAGAATATTTTGCGGGATTGTTTTGTTTTTCATCCAATTTTCAAGTTCGGCTCTGAGGTAGTCGGATCCCAGACTCCTAAGAGTCCCGAAGCCGCGAGGGGTTGTAATTTGATTGTCTTCATTGATGCATCGAACAATATGTTCAATCATCAGCTCGATTGTAGTGGTCCGCCAATCGTTTTTTGACTGATAGACGATCTTGGGGAAAGGAATTGAGTTGTATTCGAGACATTTAAGCAGAATTTCCTGTTGTTCTGTGCTCAGGTTGTCCCAGAATTGCTGGTTCTTATCCAGCCATGTATTTATTTGTTGAGCATTATCCTGTATCATGTGTTTTAGCCGCAGCGCATCTTTTCGCTCTTTCCTATTTTCCCTGTAGGAAATAAACTGTTCGACGACAGGACTTCGGGGCACGAACAATCCGAATGCCTTTTCGTAGTTGGACCACGCATTGTCCTGGTTCAGGATCTTCGGCCGGTTTATCTGGTTGAGTAATTGTATATAATCCACACGGATTGTCGGCTCGCCGAAAGAAAACCAGATGGTATAAAAGATAAAGCATACAATTAATACGCCAACGGCCTGAAATGTCCTTGCTATGACGGTACGCCAGAGCGGCCGGCAGCGCTTCTTGGCCCGGCGTAAAAGTATTGACAACAGCTTAAGATCGCCGAAGTCGGTAACGAGCTGCCTGGCTTTTTGCTCTTTTTCCTCGCCGCTCTTGCAGTCTTTCAGCTCATCCTCGAAATGTGCCGTAATTTCCGCCCGTACGTCCTCCCGGATCTTCCGGCGATAACGCATCTTCTTCACCAGCGCTGCGATGTACTCTATCACAGTAGCCGGTAGAATCTTTGAATCGAATTTTTTATCTGACATTTATCGCTCCACAACAAACGTTATATCATAGGGTAATGGTTTACCTCTGGAGTCTCTGCCCTGGGTGCCTCTTTCTGTGCCGCCTTCGTCAGTCTGGTCTTCACCGACACTATAAACCACGTAGCCGGTTTTGCGTGTACGGTATTTTAAAGGGTGTCCGTCAAAAGGATCAGTGGGTATTGCCTCGATACAGGACGGAACCAAATCATCCAGAGATTTCGGCAAACTGCCCTCGGCCAGTCGATAGCGTTCCACCGCCAGAGCGGTTTGTGTCGTGCGCAAGAGGGCAAGGTGGCGCACGTCAATATTAAGCAAGTATGCGCGGATCGGCCAAATCATACCTGTGAGTGTGCCCATGCGTCCACCAGTGTCAATGGATTCCTGCACAGCTTTAAATGCGGCCAGGCGCTGCGGATTGGGCAAATCCATCGCGTCGATCAAGTCCTGCATCAGGTCGATAAACGCCAGCGTATCTCTGTAACATAACCCGAACATTTTCCAGGGTACGAGCATCAGGAGTATCCCTTTGCCGTATTCGGTTCGGCTCGCAATCTGGCGGATAGGTGCCCGTAATATATCAATTCCAAGACATTGCTCTACGATGAGCAGCCGTTTGAAGTCATCATCGATGCCGGGTGCTTTAATCCACTCCGAGAGGTTTTGCAATTGTTCATCCAACAATTGAATCCTGTTGAGAACCCGCTGAATACTTCTATAGGTCCAGCCTCGCAATGCTGTGTACCTAAGTCGATAGTCTACCGTCGGTATATTCATCGACCCGGCCAGCATTATGTTTGCCCGGATAGATGCGAGGGCTTTGTCGGGAGCATTGTTATCGCATTGGATAAGGACATCGATATAAATCAGTCGGGCACAATTCTGAGTGTTATTAAACAAGGGATCGTCCCAATTCAATCGTTCTGTTAAGTCCATAGGATACCTGCAGTGCTCGATGGAAGCCGCCTCGTGTAGCAACTCGAAAGTTTCCTGGTTCTCGGACAGAAACTTCTCCAAAAGCTGCCGGGCCGAATCGTCCAGAGGCTTCGTTCTTTCGGGTGACCGTGCCTTGCTAAGGTCGTTCATACCGGCTTTGTCCCATTCCTTAAAATATGAGAAAGCGGCAAGATAAACATCCGCGGCGTTGCGAGTACCTTCGGGTATCGTGTACATGCTGTTCAGCTCCTCTATGGCCAGAGGATAGCCCCGGGCTCGAAGCTCCTGCAAACGCTTTCTGAGCTTATAGCTGCCGGTTATATGAGACAGCACAAGCAAAAAGAGCGCCAGGCCCACAATTGCATGCCACATCTTGAAACGACGACGAGAGCGTTTATTTTGGCGTCCCATGTTCGGCTCAATTACATTTAGAGATTCAGATTCATTCTTTTTTAATTTGTAGTCCGGCTTTCATCAATGCCGCCAAGGCGTGCTTGTGACCTTCTTCATATCCACACCATGCATCCACCACGTTACCCTGTGAGTCGATGATGTAATGCAGCGGTACGGTTTGCGTTTTATTGCTATAGTCTCGAAGCATGACATTCTTTGCTTTATTAGTGGAATCCAGTACGTTCGGGAACGTCAGTGCGTTCTCGGACAAATAACGTTGTGCAATCCGTTTGTCATCGGCGCAGTTGAAACCGAGGATTTCCAAACCCTCATCCTGATATTGTTCTTGCAGCTTTTGGAGATAAGGTAATACCTGGCGACAGCACGGGCACCCATATTGCCAAAAACAAAGCCAGACGACCTTGCCGCGATAGTCCGACAATTTGATTCTGCCGCCGTCCGCCGAGAGCAGATCGAAATCCGGCGCTTTTAAGCCCGCTGTGAGAAGAACATCATCAGGACCGGGTACATCCCATTGCTGCCAGCCGTCCGGAGGGGACCATTCGAGCTTATTCTCCGGGACTAACCCGTTCAGAGCCACGTCAGACCATTCCTCGATGCGAACTTGATTGTCCGAGAGTCGAAGGATTTCCTTCATCATTAGCGGCAGTTGATTTTCCCTGGATATCCAGAAATACCGGGTTCGTTGGGCTTTCATATAGCTGACCTCGATGATGTCGCATTCCTGGTCTCCGATATAATACGGTCCTCTGCTTCTGACGCCGTCTATGTAGGATTCGAGTGGATCTATGTAACCGTGGAAAATACTTGGATCGAGGATTATCCCGTACCACGTTAGACCGAGCAGGTCGATTTCGTTACCGATAGAGTTCCTTCCCGTCGCCAGCGGCTTCTTTATATACACTTCCGATTGTGTCTTTTTACGGCCTTCGGCATCGTCAACTTTCAGGTACGGACGGATTCCATCCCAGAATATCCAAAGCCACTTGCCGTCACCAACGAGTGTATTGATTTTCGAACTCGCATCGTTGCTTGCTTCAACGCGGAAGAAATTCGATTTCTTAAGCAAAACCCCATAGATGGAAACCCGGCCGTCAGGAGCGCTGCAAATGCTCGTGTAGGACAGGCTTTCAGCCTTCCGTATCGTCTTAATCATTTCGTCGTATAAGGCGCGTGCGGTGGGATCGTTCTCCACGATCATAGCCGGTCGCCAGTGTTCCGGCGACGCGCTAACCGCATAGAGAGCCCAGCCTTCCAATATCAGGCTGGCGACGGCGATTATGATCCATACGTCAATTTTGTTTTTCATTTGCATACCAGCCCGCCTTCGGCGGATTCCGACTATCCGGCTCTCAGTCGCGCTGCCGTGAAAACTGTCGTCTGCCGAGCAGGACGATTCCGACTATGCTGTACACCACCGTCAGTATCAGGCTGTGCACTACACAGGCGACGCTCTTGGTAACGCTGAATCGTCCGACGGTCAGACTGTATTTTCCGTATTCTCCGTTCGCAAACTTATACAACAGCTCGAACGGCGGCCAGGGATAGCGGATAAATCCGGCAAACACTCCCTTTGATCCTTCCGGACCCGCGCTTCCCATCAGCAAGCTCATGACGAAGTAGACGGTGACGACCACAACCAGCATAAGCAAAGAATTATAGGTTCGTCCCACTACGACGGAAAGCGACGTTGAGAGCGCCGCAACCGTATTGAACAACAACCATGTTACGAACAGCCATAAGCTGAGATAGTCTGTGTTGCCCTTCTTTGTAATAAAATGAAGAATGAATACAAGGAAGCTGGCCAGGATGAATTGTACGGCCGCCTGCAATGACAATCCCAGCAAACGGCAAAGATAGAGTTCTCCGGGCCAGAGGGGCTTGGTGACCAGCACGCATATCCGTCCGGAAGCGATATCGTCGCCGAAAATGCCGGCCGTCAATGCCAGAGGGAGGAAGAAGCCACCCCAGATAAAGATAAACCGGCCGAATTCTTCTCCACTCGGAAGAAACAGCCACCAGAAAATGCCGTAAAGGGCCAGCCAGACAACATGAACGATCCAGATGTAGCCTCGCCGGCTGAATGTTTCTTTTATGAGTTCGTATGCTTTCATGAATCATGCCCCTTCATTGCACAGACGCACAAAGACATCCTCGATATTTTCTCTCTCCAAAAGCACGCCCGTTATACGTGCTCCGCCTTTAGCCAAATTAATCACGATATCCGGGACTTCATTGGGATCATTGACGTCAATTTCCAGTTCGGTGTCGGAGACCTCCAAAACCTTGGATGACGGCAATAGTTTCTCCGCGATAGCCTTGCCGTTAGACACAAGCTCGATACGCAATCGGCCTGCGTGGGTGGCTGCAAGTTTATCTTCGAAACTCACGACCTGTCCGCGATACATGAACATGTAATCGGATGTTAACTGTTCCAGCTCTCCCAGGCGGTGCGAGCTGATCACAATCGTGGTACCGGCGGCGCGCAGCTCTTTGAGAAAATTGCGAAGTTGAATAATGCCGATCGGATCGAGACCGTTACTGGGCTCATCCAGCAGCAAGACTTTCGGATCATTTATCATTGCGATGGCCAGAGCAAGACGCTGCTTCATGCCCTGGGAGAAATCCATGCAGGGCCGGTCGAGGTATTCGTCCATCTGGAGCTTCTCGGTTAATGTGTCCGTCTGTTGAGATACCGCCTGCCGTGACATGCCCGACAGCGCGCCGTGATATCTCAGAACCGCCCTGGCTGAATACCGACCGAGAAATACCGGATGCTCCGGCATATATCCCAAACCCTGGTGGGCGGCGATAGATCGGGCGGGATGTCCACAAACCGCCACACTGCCCCCGGTGGGAAAAATAAGCCCCGCTATCAGATTGAGCAAGGTGGATTTGCCCGCGCCGTTCGGTCCGATTAGCCCGACGATCTGTCCCCTACCGACTGACAGCGAGATGTTTTGCAGGGCACAAATCGCTTTGGACGATCCGGCCAGCAATTTCTTATAAACCTTCGTCAACTGCTTACATTCTACGACTGCTTCTTGATTGTTATCGTTAGAGATCATCGCTTTGTCCACCGAAATCGTTCCCTTGCGACTACGTATCAACCTCGGTTACACCGAGGACTCCATAGACTTAGACCGGGGCGAGCGCGCCGCCGAAGACGAAGTTCAAGCCGGTCGTCAACTCTTTGAGTTGGGCCTTTTGTTTAGCCAGTTCATCTTTACCATTGCTGGTTATGGAATAGTATCGCCTCTTTCGGCCTGTCCCGGCGGTCTCCCACTTGCCCTTGACCAGTTTCTTTGCCTCGAGATTGTAAAGCAGCGGGTAAAGCGTCCCTTTGCCGAGCGTTAAAATCTCGCCGCTCCGCTGCTCTATCGCCTGGCTTAGTTCGTAGCCGTACATTTGGCCGCCGGAAAGTATCTCCAGCACAACAACCGGGGCAACACCCTTTAATAACTGACTTTCGAATTTCATTTTTAAACTCCCTATAAAGATCATGATTCCAAAGATTTACATAAGCACTTATTGCCTTGTTTTGCTTATTATGTATAACAAACTATGTAATGTCAACTAAAAAATACAGATTTTTTAAATTTTTTAATGTTAAAATGTCATTCTGAAGCTTCCGTTTTGTAAGATGCGGCTTCCACACAGAGAAGTGAGAGAATTCCTTCTTTTTGAACATACACCGAATACTTCGTCGGGGATAATGATAACTTTTAATCCGCACACAGGCCTTGAATGGGCCGGCTTGGCGATAAAATTTCAAAAAAAGCGTTACAATCGGCATCACCAGTGGCACCTAATTATAGTTTCTACCGATTAGTTCTCCAGGGAAGGAGGCTGTATAGTGTGTATTGAATACACTGCGAAGTAAGCCCCTGTTTCAATCATTCCTCTCCTCCGTGGAACAGGGGCTTTTCTCAAGAAAAATACGTAATCACCACAATAGAAATTCTGTAGATCAATCTGGTAAACTAACGATAGTGTTCACTATCTTATAGCCCTTGCTCTCTTCAGACTTCCTTCCCCCCCCGGGAGCAGGGGCTTTTTTTCGATACTTCTATAAATAGCACCGAAACCCTGATTCCTGCCAATCAACAATGGATATGCAATATATTTAAGGACCAATTATCCTTGACTTATGTACCACTGGGAGGTTATAATTACTATGTTTCTTAGATATCATAAACCTGATGAGGCAACAAAGGCCGGTCATTTCGTTTTTTATGGCAGTGCCTTTGCGTATAGTGTGTTCGACATACAGAAGGTTTTTTGAGGATGGCAGAATGGCAAACAGAAGTTTTGCAATTTGGGCATTAGCGG
>CAZHBL010000146.1:0-10199 GCA_964530105.1 uncultured Pirellulales bacterium
GTTCGAGCCTTCCTCCTGAATGGAATAGAACCAGCGCCCATTCGGATGGAAGGAGAAATGCCGCGGCCCGTCTCCCGGCGGCAGCGAAATCGCGGCCGGATCATTCGGAGTGAGCATGCCGTTGCGGTCATCAAACTTCCAGATGAAAATTTGATCCAGGCCCAAATCGACATGCAGAACAAAGCGTCCCAAGGGATCGGCCTGAATCATGTGCGCATGAGTTCGGTCGTGTCCGCTGAAGGCAAAGGTTCCCGGCGGGGCGTTCGTTGCCTTCGTCGGTCCCAGCGCTCCCTTATCAAGTTTGATGTCTGTAGCGACACCCAGACCGCCGTCGGGCAGAATGGGCAGTACCGCCACGGAGCCGCCAAAATAATTGGCTACCAGCAGGAACCTGCCGGACGGATGCACGCTCACATAGGTGGGCCCGGCACCGCCGGAACGAACGGTATTGAGCAGTTTCAACTGCCCGTTAGCCCGGTCTATAGCGAAGGCGCTGACCGTGCCTTCGTTGCCTTCGCCCGCCCGGTCCGTCTCGTTGGAGGAATACAGGCGAGTCCCGTCGGTATTCAAAGCCAGGCAACTCGGACTCGTTCCCAGTTCATAGATGCCGCGCGGTGTCATGGCCCCAGTGGTGCGATCCACCTGAAACAGGTGAATGCCCCGTCCATTTCCGGCAGGCAAATCCACCTGTGTCGGCGGCATGTCACCCAGTGGCGAACTGAACGTACCCACATAGGCCATGAGCTGTCCCCTGGCTTCGGCCGATTGCGCCATAAGTAAATCCACCATCGGCGATGTGCAGACTGCCAGCAAGGAGGAGGATTTTAAAAACGAGCGTCTGGAAATTACCGATGGAATCAGGTTGGAAAGATGCTGCATGGTTTGGTGAATGGCAGGGGTAAGCAACAAGAGTTGCCGAGACAAACAGCAAGCGGTTCGTCGTTGCCTTGACTGATGGACTGGTTCTGATAGGACTTTTGATACTTCTACCATGAGAGTGATTATACCCACCAGGCTTAAAAAGGCAAGACAGAACCACAGCAATACTGCTACTTTCTCTTGCATGTTTCCTTAAAAATGGTTGTCACACGCATCGGCCACCTAATAAAGAGCTCAAAGACAAACACTGAAATCCTTGTTGCCACAAGAAAATTTCTTTAAGGCGTCCACATTGCCATTCGGGACGCACCCCGTTTTCCAAGAACAAAATGGCAGCAATAACGGTTAATCTCTATTATGAATCAATCTCTTAAAAGGATTATTATTTTCTCGCCCATCTACTGATGAACGTGGTTTCGCAATTGTTTTAATCTGCCCGCCCGGTTATAATTGAGTGTCGTGTCCCCGGGAATCCTGGAATTCGCCGGAATTCGGAATTAAGGAGTGGTTTCTTGAAGTGTAAATGGAAAATCACAGTTAAAGCTTTGCCGGTAATACTATTGTTCGCTTTTTGTATTGATAGTACCGGAGCATCCGATCCAAATAAAGCGGCAGTCAAGCGGGATCGAACCAAACTGAAGGTCACCATAGATCCGCGGGTAGAGCTGATGGGCGTTATATTTCATCTGGCCGGCAATCCGGAGTATAACAGGTGCAAGTCAAAGCCATATATGAAGAACCTCAACGAGCATTTCGCCGGCCATCGCGATCATCCGGCAGTGAAGATGGCAACAAAACTGCGTGAGACTCGCGGAGTCAGCTATGACGCCGTGATGTGCATGGCCGTGCATATCGAAGACGTTAATAGCTGTCGCGAGATAGTACCTTTTGTGCCAAGGCCGGAGACGCTTGACGGCAGGTGGCAGATCGATGAGGCCCGTGAATTTCTTGGCAATTGCCGTGACTTTGTGAAAGAGACCGATTTCAATGCGTTTCTCGCGAAGAACGAATCGCAATATGATACGGCGACGGCAAGGCTTCAGCAACTTATTGACACGCAGGCGAACCTGGCCTGGTTCGATGAGTTTTTCGGGCCGAGAGATGATGCGGACTTCAACCTTGTAATATCGATACTTAACGGGCCGGGCAGTTACGGCTCTCGAGTGACGCTCGATGGGCGAACGAAAATATACAGTATTCTCGGCGCATGGCGGATCGATTGGCTCGGCTTTGGCAATCCCACGTTCAGCCCTGATGTTGTCGGTACGGTGGTGCACGAGTTTGGCCATTCCTATTGCAATCCGCTCGTTGATAAGAATATGAAAGACTTCAGGTCTTTTGGCGAGAAATATTTTCCGCGAGTCGAAAAACAAATGAAAGGCCAGGCGTATGGAAGTTGGCAGACCATGATGCGGGAGTCACTGGTAAGAGCGTGCGAAGTGCGCTACGCGATGGCTAACGACGGCAAAGAACAGGCGGAGCAGAGGGCGAATTATCATATCAGTCGCGGATTCCACTGGACGGAAGAGCTTTCAGAATTGCTTAGCCAATATGAACAGCAGCGGGACAAGTATCAAACACTCGATGCTTTTATGCCGAAGATCGTCGAGTTGTTCCAGAATTATGACGGTCCGCCGGAATAATAAGAAACAGAAAGCCCCCGAAGAGTTCTTTTGAACTTTTCCGGTTGATAGCCCGTCTCAGAGTCCGGTGCTTTTACTTCGGGAGCCACGAATTTTGATGAGCGTACTATAAAGTGCCGGGGTGGCAACCAGAGAGAGCAGCACCGACATACCGACTGCACCAATCACAGCGATGGCCAAGGGTCTGAGCATGTCGGCGCCGGAGCCGATGCCATAAGCCAACGGCAGCATCCCCAGTGCCGTTGTGCCGGAAGTCATCAATACCGGCCGCAAACGCCGTTGTCCGGCTCGAATCAGGGCGCCGTCCATATCCAAGCCGGAGCGGCGCAGCTCTCCGGCAAAGTCAAGCATGAGAATGCCGTTCTTTGCCACAATGCCCACGCCGATAATTGCTCCCAAAAGCGAAACGACATTGAGCGATGTACCACTCATATACAAAGCCAGGACGGCTCCAAACATCGCCAGGATAGCGCCAAATACGATTGCCACCGGCCCGGAAAAACTCCGGAATTCCGTCAGGAGTACCGTATAAACCAGAACGATGGCCATGGCAAGAACCACCAGCAGATGTCTGAAGGATTCCTGCTGCTGCTGGTAGAGCCCCCCGAACTCAATCGCCTCCGGAGGAATAGAGCTATCCTGAGCCAGGCGGCTGCGGATTTCCGCCATCGCGCTGCCGAGGTCACGACCTTCCAGGCGTGCCGTGATTGCAACGTCCTGTTGCTGATCTTCCCTTCGAAGCTCAAGCTGACCCGGTTCTTCGACAACATCCGCCACCTGAGATAGTTTGACCACGGCTCCATTCGGACAACGCAGAGGCAAGTTCTGCAAGCTTGCAACCCGGTCGATATCGCATGGGTCCGCGACGACGCGTATATCGACGAGGCGGTCGCCCTCCAAAACCGACGAAGCGGTCCGGCCGAACATGGCCGTCTGGACAGCCGAAGCTACATCATCAGCAGTCAGACCAAACCGCTGTGCATTCACACTTCGAAGTCGCAGACTCAGAGATGGACCCGTAATCATCAAACCATCAAAAGTATCCACCACCCCTTTAACCTTTTTGATTTCCGTTTCAACCTGGGGGGCCTTCTTCTTGAGAAACTCTATGTCTGTCGAAAACAGCTTCACCTCGATGGGCTGGGGTGCCCACATAAGATCGCCGATCAGGTCTGAAAGGATGCCTGGAAACTCCCATTGAAGAGTGGGTACCGCAGCATTGAACCTATGCCTAAGCTCGGTAATTACATCCTCTGTCTTCCGCTTACGGTCGGGTTTGAGCTTGACTAAGAAGTCTCCCGTATGAGGTTCGGCGATAGCCAGAGCCAGCCGTGCACCGGTACGCCTTGAGTAACTCTCAAGCTCGGGGATGGTATGTAGTATCCCCTCAGCCTGCTTGAGCTGGCGGTCCGTTTCAGCCAGACTTGTCCCCGGTCGCGCCATGTAGTCGATGACGAAGGCACCCTCATCCATAGGCGGCAGAAATTCACTTTCGAGACGGCCATAGATTGCTATGCCTGCAAACAGAATAAGCACACACAGGCCCAAAGTGATCCAGCGGTGATTTAGTGCTACTCGAACAATACGCTCGTAAATCACTGCAACAAATTTCAATACGGCACCGCCTTGCTCATCCTGCTTTTTTTTCTTTTGACTGTACATCCCACCCATGAACCATGCCGCCATAGATGGTGTAATCGTTAGTGCCAAAAACAGAGAGATAAGCAGCGATACGGCCATAGTCAGTGCCAAAGACCGAAAGAATACGCCAACGATACCATCCAAAAAAGCAAGTGGGATAAATACAACTACAGGTGTAAAGGTCGAACTCAGAAGTGGCTTGAAGATTTCCGCAATACCCTCTCGCACAACCTTATCGCTTGGTGCTCCGCTCAATATCTTGACATATATAGCTTCTACAACGATGATGGCGTTATCAATGATCACCCCGATAGCAGCAGCAATACCACCAAGAGTCATCAGATTAAAGCTTAGTCCCATCACTTTTATCGCGATTAATGTAATCAGAACCGTTGTCGGGATCACCAGCGTCGCTACAATGGTCATCCCCCAGTCTTTGAGAAAGACGTACAGCACCACAACGGACAGGAACAACCCGAAAATAATGGCTTCCCAAACGCTCTTAACGGATTCATGTACGATCAACGACTGGTCATAGAAGAATGCCAGTCTCAGGTCGGGCGACAACTGCTTTTTCAGCCGCTCTATCTCCAGCTTCAACTGCCGGGCGATGTCGAGTGTGCTTCCGTTGGGCTGGCTGCGGATATTCAACAGCACGGCATCTTTACCGTCCGCGGTAACGACATTGAAAACCGGCTCAGGTCCGCGCTCGACCCGGGCAAAGTCCCTGATACGAATCGGATGCCCCTTGTCGACCCTGACAATAAGGGCCTCAATATCCTTGGGGCCGTGTACTCGACCATCGACCACGGTAAGGTAAAGCGTGTGGTTTTCCTCGTGCATGCCGGCCGGAGCTATGAGATTCCTTTTTATCAGCGCCTCGGTTACGTCGGAAAAACTCAGCCCGGCGGCCTCCATTCGCAGCGTATCGGCGATCACGTGGTACTCCGGCGTACGTCCTCCGACGAGATCCACCCTGCCTACCCCCGGAATTCGTAGAAAGCGTGGTTTTATCGTATAACGGGCAATCTCCCAGAGATGAGTTATGTCGCGCGTTTTGCTGGTCAGGCTTACACCAATAATTGGAAACGCCGAGAAGGTCAGGCGAAAGACGTTTGTTGTTGCCGTCGCCGGTAAGCTGCTGTTAATCTGAGACAGGCGGCTCAGCACATAAAGTTCCGACTGGATCATGTCCACCTTCCAATTGAAAAAGACATTGACCTCCGCGGAACCCCGCCCGGTTGCGTCACGGATCGTCACCACGCCGGGAATATCCTTCATCGCCTCTTCAATGGGACGGGTGATAGTCGCCATCATTTCATCTGACGGCATAACTCCGTTATCCACCAGAATCACAACGCGTGGAAAGTCGGTCCGCGGAAAAACCGAGGAAGGAATCTTAGTTGCAGAATAAATACCGCACAGGCACAGGGTAAACACTACAAAAGTAATAGCCACTGAATGATGGGTGGAAAATCGCCCCAGCGCCGAACCCCGCTCTTCCAAATGAAGATGTTTTGGAGTCTCTTCAATATTTGACGGACCATTAGGTGACATCGAATCTTCTTTTTCTACCTCTTTTATTCTGTAACTATCCTGATATTAGTTTCCGGGAGCAGACCATACGCACCCGTCGTAACTATCTGCATACCCTCGTGTATACCTTCTCCCTGTACCTCGACCAGCCCGTTTTCTCGCAATCCGGTCTGAACCACTTTCTGAAAAGCTTTGTCACCTTCTACCACTGCGATAACCGTTTGGCCCTCGGTTGTTCTGACAAGGCCTTCTTCAGGTACGACAAGGCAGTCGCTTTTTTCCGAATAGATGACGCGCACCTTGACAAACTGGCCGGGTCTGAGCTCGGTGCCGGCTGGTACCGACGCCCGAGTCAGAACGGTATCACTCTGAGGGTCAACCACAGAATCAACAAACGCCAGCTCGGCAGACACTCGATATATTTGACCGTTCGGCCCGGTAACCCTGTCACCAGTCTCTATTTCCACTTTCTGTCCCGGTTGAAGCGCCGTTATCTCATCACTTGGAACCCGGAATTCCACGATCAATCGCTTGCGGTCGATCAATTCCGCCAACGTATCGGCCATGTTCACCGTTTCGCCCGGCTGGGCCAGAACGCGGACAATCGTGCCGGATATTGGCGCTGTGACTTGAAGCAAAGACAGCTCCGTACGGGCTTTTGTCAAATCGTCTTTTGCCGTCGAGAGTACGTATCCGGCTTGTTGCAACAGCTTTTCTGACGTCCCCCGGCTCTGCATCAGCTCTTTCTGACGCGCAAAATCCGTGTCCGCAAGCTCCACCGCCTGCTCGGCCTGTTTCACGGCCGCTTCTGCTATGCGACTATCAAGACGGAACAGCGTATCTCCCTGACTAACCGCCTGGCCTTCTACACATGCTGCTTCGCTGATAATTCCAGCCGCCGGCGACGTAATTCTAACGCGGGCCGCGGGAGCATCGCTGCTGCCTACGGAAAGCTGAATGGTTCCGTAAGCCAGAACGCACCCGTGAAGTGTGGCCCGCGAGATTTTTCCCGCGTGTACGCTCACCTCGGTAACAACTTGACTGGCCGGCCCTTCTGAAGTCTCGGTCGGTTTTGCCTTGAGGAGATAGTACACCACCAATGCACCTGCCAGCAGAATTATCCACCCTAAGATTGTTCGCAATTTATTCATAACGTTTTCCTATTAAACCGGCCTTTTCGATAGTATTAACTTTGGCTGGCTTATCAAGCCAATCTAACTTCGTGCGATATCCTCCAGCCGTCTGCGGCTAAATCATTTTCTTTCCAATCGAGTAATTGAGCTGCGCTGCAATGTGATGTAAATTGGCAGCCAATTCTGTCTCGTGCATTTGCGCCTCAATAAGTATTTGTCGAGCCTGTAAAACCGAAATGTAAGGCAATTCCCCGACATCGAATGATTTCCGGGTTCGTTGGACTGTTTCCTCCAAAGAAGGAACAATACGGCTGTTCCACAACTCGAACTCCTCATGGGCCGAGATGTACTGACTGTGAGCTTGCCGTACCTGAAGAATTATGTTCTGACGGACCGCTTCATATTGTCGAGCCGCCAGTTCCAGCTCTGCTTTGGCCCGGGCGATTTGGCCCTGGTTCTGATTGAAAATTGGAATATCTATCGAAAAACCCGGTCCGACCGTGAGGGAATCGGCGCCCACATCTTTGGCATCGATGATGGCGATAAAATTGTAGATTTTGGATTTCTCCCAACCCAGGCGTTCGCCGGCCGCTTCGATGTCAAGCTCAGCCGCCCGCAGATCCGGTCGCGCGGCAAAGGCCGTTTTCAGCAATTCATTAATCGATATTGCCGATTTTGACGCAAAAACCGGAGTTACTATGTCAAATGTCACATTATCTGAGACTATTCCGAGCAAACTGTTAAGACGTTGTCGTAATATATCATTTTCCTTTGAAAATTGCATAGCGGTATCGGTTGCTCGGAGCGAATCCACACGAGTGGCTGAAGCTGTCAATTCACTTATATTACCAGCTTTCAGACTCGCCTGGGCAACCTTGGCCATCTCATTTTGTAGTTCAGCATCCTCCCTGGCAAGACGGACTTGCTCCTGAGCCAACCACAAATCCGCATAGGTTATCTCAACGTTTTGAATAAGACCCAAACCATCCTCTATGAGATTCTCGGCAAGACTCTGGGCGTCAAGCTTGGCTGCCGCAATGTGGTGGGGACGCTGCCAGAGAACATTAACAGGTATGTCCATTGCTGTCTCGAGTGCTTTGGGGCCTATCGGGAATAAAAGGGAAAGTGTCGGATTAGCCAGCATATCCGCTTCGATCAGGTCGGCACGGGCAAAACCAAGGGCTGCTAAATCAGCTTGAAATTGAGCGTTATTCCAAAGTGCTATGGCGACCGCCTCATCTTCTGAGAGACCATCGTCAAGCGATACACCGTCAGGAAGATGAAATTCCCCCGGTTTGGATATCTGTCCTAATTCATAATTAGTACGTTCGTTAATACCTTTCGAAACATAGGAATGATTGTAAGGGGATTTAACCGCGCAGCCGGCGAGCAGAAGAATCAGCACATTAACATAGGTTTTTATATTCATATCCTAAAATCCGGTCAGTTGATGCCTGCCACTCTGGAATCGCCCGGTTATGATTCTAAACTAACGCTTAATATCTGTCTCTTAGACATCCTATACATCTTATCTACTTTTAGAGGTCTTTGAATATACTATATTACCATATTTGTCCTGAAAGTCCTACTGTTTTTTGCTAATTTTCGTGCATTTATCCTATTTTTCAGGCGAATAAAACCCAAAAAATTTCTCTCGAAAGCCGCTGGATTCTATTCCACAGCGCTTATGCTTGTCAGAACATCAGCTTCCTTGACATTCATCCAGTAAGCCCAAAATATGTCAGAACAAGGCGAGGGATACGATGGTTTTTGGACGGCTTTTCTTGAAGAAATATCCATCCTTGACAATTGTGGAGGGTTTTTATATTATTTGGCATATTCTAAAGGCAATCCTGATTATTGTAAACAGGGAACGGGTAATGAGAAATGAATTTCTGCCATTTTCACGGCCGTCGATAACGGAGGCGGATATTGCTGCGGTGAGCGAGGTTTTACGTTCGGGATGGATTACTACAGGGCCGAAAGCTGCGGAGTTCGAGCAGAGATTCTGCGATTACGTAGGCTGCCCCGAAGCTGTAGCGTTGTCTTCGGCAACCGCCGGGATGCACATTTTGCTCAAAGCCCTGGACATCGGTCCCGGCGACGAGGTTATCACTCCGGCAATGACGTGGGTTTCCACCGTTAATTTAATTATTCTTGCCGGAGCAACTCCTGTATTCGCCGATGTGGACCGGGATACGCTGATGGTTAGCCCCGAGTCAGTGGAAGCATCTCTGACCGGCAGGACGCGTCTTATCATCCCGGTACACTTTGCCGGGGCGCCGGCGGATATGGAACCCATTCGCAAGCTGGCCGGGGCGGGGAATATCTTTCTTGCCGAGGATGCTGCCCATGCTCTTGGTACGCAATATAAAAGCGAACATATCGGCGGTAAGGGGACTTCGATTTTTTCCTTTCATCCCATCAAGAACATAACAACCGGTGAAGGGGGCATGTTTTGCTCGGATGATCCGGAGCTGATGAATCGTATTCGCAGGTTGAAGTTTCACGGTCTTGGTGTAGATGCTTATGATCGGCAAACTCTGGGCAGGTCGCCGCAGGCCGAGGTGCTGGAGCCGGGCTACAAATATAACATGACGGATATATCCGCTGTTTTGGGGATAACGCAATTGGCCCGCGTCGAGCAGTTCAACGGCAAGCGAACCGAGCTGGCCAATACATATCGCGAGCGGCTGGCGGAAATCGATGAGATTATGCCGCTTTCCGATCCTGCATATTCGATCAGGCATGCGTGGCATCTGTTTATCGTGCGTTTGGATATCGACAAAACCGGATTAACTTGTTATGATTTCATGCAGCAGTTGAAAAAAAGGAATATTGGAACGGGGCTCCATTTTCGTGCCGTGCACCTCCAAAAATATTATAGAGAGTCGATGGGCATGCGTCGTGGCATGTTGCCTAACACGGAGTGGAATTCGGACCGGATTTGTTCTCTTCCGCTTTTTCCTGATATGACGGCGGATGATGTCGACGACGTGGTAGATGCAATAAAGGGCGTCTTGCAAAAGAGAAAGTAATGCGTGGGAGCAGACTCCGGACTTAAGTGCCCACTTGTAGTCGGCCTCTATGGTATCGATAAGCATGAAAAGTATTCGCGATAACATTCCAGCTATCATTTTCTGGTCTGTGGCGGCCTTCGTTTTGTTGTGGTACATCGGCGCAAGAGGGCTTTGGGGCGCCGAAGACAGATGGGCCGAGATTGTTAGGGAGATGCGCCTGACGGGCGACTATTTTCATCCTTGTATCAACGGCAAGCCGTACTTCGATAAGCCCCTGCTGAGTTACTGGTTGATTGCTTTGGTGGCCGCCGTAACCGGCCGGCTCGATGAGTGGACGATAAGGCTGC
>CAZHBL010000147.1:0-10190 GCA_964530105.1 uncultured Pirellulales bacterium
TGGCCGGCCCTCCCAGCCACGGCTACGGCTACCATGAGCACTATGCCGGCTGTCTTCTACTGGCAAAATGCCTCAACGAAAACGTGCCCAACGTCTATGCAACCGTCTATAAGAACGGCTGGCCCAAAGACCCGACGGCCCTCGATAACACCGACGAAGTCGCCGTCTATTGCGACGGCGGCGATGGGCATGTTGTCATGAAACACCTCGAAGAAATGAATGCGCTGGCAAAAAAGGGTGTCGGCATTGCCATGCTCCACTACGCGGTCGAGGTGCCCAAGGGCAAGCCGGGCAACGACATGCTAAACTGGATTGGCGGTTACTTTGAAACTTACTGGTCCGTCAATCCGACCTGGGAAGCGAAATTCACCGATTTCCCGAATCACCCCATCACTAAGGGAGTAAAGCCTTTTTCCATTCGAGATGAATGGTATTACCACATGCGTTTCCGCGAGAACATGGAAAATATCACACCTATCCTGACCGCGATACCGCCCGACAGCACCCGTGACAGGCCAGACGACGCCCACGGCGGCAATCCAACCGTCCGGGCCGGAAAGGGCATGCCCGAGCATGTGGCCTGGGCTTATGAGAGGACCGGCGGCGGACGAGGTTTCGGTTTCACAGGCGGCCACGACCATATCAACTGGGCGCACAATGACTTCCGCAAGATAGTCCTGAACGGCCTGGTTTGGGCCGCCGGCCTTGAAGTCCCTCCCGACGGTGTGTCTTCCAAAACACCAACGACCGAACAGCTCCGCGCCAATATGGACTATCCCGATCCCGGAAGCTGGAACTGGGACAGGATCCAGGAGAAAATTGATCAGTGGAACAGTCGATAGCTGATAGATACCAATTTAAGATAATTTTGGGCTCCTAATTTTGCTATGTGCTGCAAGATTAGGAGCCCTTTTTTCTTTTGCTTGAAAGGGCAGCAATATGAAGATGTCATTTCTAATTTCGATACTGATGGTCGCCGTGTATAGTTTATTTTCCAGCGGCACAATCTCTGCCGGGGCTCAGGTATCGATAGAGAAGGTTGAGGTCAAATCAGCCGCCCTCGAAGCCTGGCCTGTGCTGAAACGCTATGACCAGGAGCACATTAACCGAATTTCTCTTCCTCTGGGCGGTATCGGCACGGGGACCGTCTCGCTGGGTGGAAGGGGTGACCTGCGCGACTGGGAGATTATGAACTGTTCTTCGAAAGGATTTGTGCCGCTGTCTGTTCGCTCGACCGGGCCGTTCTTTGCGCTTTTTGCCGGACCGACCGGTGGAAAGACTGTAACCAGAGCTATCGAGGGGCCGATTGAACTGTCCGGCTATGAAGAAAGCCACGGCAGCACGGTGCCAAACCATGGCTTGCCACGGTTTGGCAATTGCTCGTTTGCGGCGGCTTACCCTTTCGGGATGGTTTGTCTTTCCGATCCGGACGTGCCCGTGGACGTGCGCATCGAGGCGTTCAATCCGCTGGTTCCGGGAGACGCCGACGCAAGCGGCATACCCGTTGCCGTCCTGCGGTACGTTCTTCAAAACAAGACTGATAAATCTGTCGCCGCCTCGGTTTGCGGCAGCATGCCTAATTTTATCGGCATGGACGGTTCGGGCAATACAAAGGACTGGAAGGGTGACCTGGTTATCGTCGGAGGCAAGGCCAACCGCAACGAGTTCCGTGAAGGCCGAAATGTCCGCGGTATATTTATGCGCTCCGAGGGTGTAGTCCCCAGGGCCCAGCAATGGGGGACGATGGCGCTGACTACTACGGCCGAGACCGGTGTAAGTTACCGTATGGCGTGGATTCAGGAGGGCTGGGGCACCTCGCTACTGGATTTCTGGGACGATTTCAGCAATGACGGCAAGCTCGATGAACGAGATGCTGCGAAAGAAGATACGCCGATGGCTTCGCTTGCCGTCCAGGTCGAATTGCCGCCGCACGAGACAAAAAAGATAACGTTTCTGCTCACCTGGCATTTCCCCAACCGCCAGACCTGGACGCCTCAAGGCAATGAGCAGGACCGAATCGGCAATTATTATACCACGCAATACGATGACGCCTGGGATGTGGCGGAGAAATTTGTGCCGGAGCTTGCAAACCTGGAGCAAAAGACGGTCCGGTTTGTGCGAACATTCTGCAGCAGCGATCTGCCCGAGGTGGTCAAAGAGGCGGCGTTGTTCAATATCAGCACGCTTCGTACCCAGACGTGTTTTCGCACGGAGGACGGCAGGTTTTACGGCTACGAGGGATGCAGCAACAGGAAGGGCTGCTGCTACGGATCGTGCACGCACGTCTGGAACTACGAGCAGGCTACGGCTTTTCTTTTTGGAGATCTGGCCATGTCCATGCGCGAGGTCGAGTTCGCCCACGCCATGGACGATAACGGGATGATGAGTTTTCGAGTGAATCTGCCGCTCGAGCGCGCAAAGAATTTCGGCAAGGCCGCGGCCGACGGACAGATGGGGTGCATTATGAAAATGTATCGGGACTGGCAGCTCTCCGGCGATGATAAGATGCTCAAAGTCCTCTGGCCAAAAGTCAAAAAGGCGCTGGAATTCTGTTGTATAGAAGGTGGCTGGGACGCCGACCGCGACGGTGTAATGGAAGGCTGCCAGCATAATACGATGGATGTCGAATACTACGGGCCAAATCCGCAGATGGGCATTTGGTATTTAGGCGCGCTAAGGGCGGCGGAGGAAATGGCCCGCTACCTCGGCGAGGATGATTTTGCTGCGACCTGCCGGCGACTCTTCGAGCAGGGCAGCAAGTGGATCGATGCCAATCTGTTCAACGGCGAATACTATGAGCACCAGATCTGCCCGCCGAAAGACAAGTCGGATATCGCGCCGAGCCTATTGGTTGGGATGGGTGCAAAAGACCCGACAAAGCCGGACTACCAGCTTGGCTCCGGCTGTCTTGTGGACCAACTCGTCGGCCAGTACATGGCTCACGTTTGTGGCCTGGGGTACCTGCTCGAACCGGCTAATGTCGGCAAAACGCTTGCCGCCATTATGAAGTACAATCTCAGGGAAGGCATGAACGGGCACTTCAATTGCATGCGGAGCTTCGCTATGGGTGATGAATCGGCGCTGCTGATGGCAAGCTATCCGAAAAACCGGCCGAAGAATCCTTTCCCGTACTTCACCGAGGTGATGACCGGTTTCGAATATACCGCCGCTGTGGGTATGCTGTACGCCGATCAGGTAAAAGACGGCCTAAAATGTATTCAGAACATTCGCGACCGCTACGACGGGGGAAAGCGCAGCCCCTTCGACGAGGCCGAGTGCGGCCACCATTACGCCCGCGCAATGGCCAGTTGGGCCGCAGTACTCGCGATGACCGGGTTTAATTATTCCGGTGTAGAAAAATCGATGACCTTCACCGCTAAAGACGGCACATTCTTCTGGTCCAACGGTTATGCCTGGGGAAGCTGTTCTATCAAACAGTCGACCGAAGGTAGACAAATCGAGCTGTCGGTTCTGCAGGGCGAGCTGGCCTTATCAAGATTCACACTTCGCGGATTCGGCCGGGCGCGCTTTGACGATGTTCTGCAAATCAAAGCAGGCGAGAAAACCGGATTCACTGTCAGCCGCAGCGACTGGCAAAGATAAAAGCCGAAATTTGCCGGTAGAGATTTGGATTCAGCGGCCTTCGTACCCGGGATATGTTTTCACATCCTCCGCGGTGGCGGGATGGATTCTGATTGTCTGGCCGGCATGGGGTGATAGTTCGACCTTCAGAACAGATGAAGAATCCACAATGCGGCGACTGATTTTGACATGGGTCCGCGTGTTTACGGCCGGATCGTCGCTGTAGATGTGAGCGATATATCGGCGGTCCTTATCCAAAAAGTCCAGCGGAACTTCGAAAGTCTGCGGGTCATTTCCGTTCATGCAGCCGATGAACCAGCTCTCGCCGGATCGGCGGGCGAGAACGACATATTCTCCGATTCGACCGTGGATAACTTTCGTATCGTCCCAGACCGTGTGAACATGATCGAAGAATTCCAGCTCCGGCTCATCGCCGATGACGTTATTACCGCCTCCGGCGCCGCCGGCCCTCCGGGGGGAGCTGCTCGGCCGGTCGTACCAGTAAAGAAATTGCCACGGACTGTAGAAACACACACTCTTGGCCAACTGGTACGCATGGCTCGCGTTATCGTCGACCCGGGGGTCGTAGTAGCAGATGGTATTATCGCCGGCCCCGGCAAGCATTCGAGTAAATAAAATTGTCAGAGTCAGGCTGTTCGAAGGTTTGGTCTCATCGCCAGCGATGCCCTCCTGCGTCATGAGATTCGGATACGTTCGGCTGTAGCCGGTCGGGCGGTACTCATCGTGAATATCGACCATTAGATGATGCCTGGCGGCCTTGCGGACGGCCTCGTGAAGCCAAGCCGTCCAGCGCTGCGAGCCTACCTGGACGAAACCGTACTTTACGCCCTTGATTCCCCACTTTTCGTAGAGCGGCAGAATCTCGTCGAGTTGCCGTTCGAGTGCCTTGTGGTTGACATACAGAATGATTCCGATACCGCGCTGCTTTGCGTAGTCGATGACCTGGTGCAGGTCCAGTGGACCTTTCGAGCGTTTCGGATCGACGGAGATAGTTCTGGCGTCGGATTCGTCGCTGTTTTCCTCGCCGTACCAGCCGGCGTCAAATTCGACGTACTGCAGATTGTGCTTCACGGCGAAATCGACGCATGCCCTGCCGCCGGTGGTGGTCAAAGTCACTTCACGGATTACTTTGCCGGGCTTTATCCAGGAAGTATCGTCGATTGCGCAAGGCTCGTTCAGGTTCAGCAGCAGATAATTGCGTTCGAGCAGCTCTCCGGGAGTCCGGCCGAGCATAATAACTCGCCAGGGCGTCGTCATCGGGGCCGAAGCGTCGACCTGGCCGTGCAGCGAGCTGACAAGCGTGAGCGGCCGACCCTGCTCGGGCGATAGGCGCATACGTGCGTAATCCACCAGCCGGGCCTCGGTCACTGATGCGAAAAGTCCTTCGTCGATTTCGACCGTCAGTGGTCTTTCACAATTGTTCTTGATCCGGCTGAGCGGAACCTTGCTATACTCGCCCTGGGCGGAATAGACGGCGTAAGATGTGTGGTCGCGCGCGAAACTAAACAGCGTTTTTTCAGCCGAGATAACGAAATTTTTCAACGCATCCTGTTGTGGCAGGGTATAGCAAAATGCCGCCCCTTCGTTGTAAGCACGGAACGTCAGACGAAGCCGGCGATGAGGCGGGTCGCTTTCTCTCAGTTCGGCGACGAGTTGATTATAGTGGTCGCGAATTGTCTCTCGCTCGGCGTAAACGGGCGAATACATACTGTCGTGACTTGTCCGGGAGACTTCGACGATTTCAAAGCCGGCCTGAAGCGGGGCGGCGTCCTTGATTTCGAATCCCAGGCGAGAATCGGCAATAACGAGCCGATCATTATACGTTACGGCGTAAGTCGGGCAGCTCGGCTGCTCTCCAATGTCCTTGAGATCGAACGTTACGGCAACGTTCCCATCCGGGGATTCGAGCACATGCCCCTCCTGAGCGGTACAAACGGAACCGATGCAGGCAAGGACGAGAAAGACGCCGGCGATACGGCAGGGCGGCGATGAGGTTTTCGAGTGGCTATCTTTTATTTTATTGGGCATAAGAATCTCCATATTGAGACAGACGCCTTTTTAGAAGGCGGGGCTATTGATATAAGGTTGCTGCTATGCTGGACGCGTTAAAGAATAAGTGGATAAATATTGGCCGCAGCAACGAACCGCTCTTTTCATACGAATAGCCCAGGCATACACCTAAGACAAATAACGCCGGCCAGTGTCCGTGATCTTCGTGCATGATTGCGAAGAACACTGAACTTGCCGCTATCGCCGGCCACGCGCTGTTTCTGATATTGAAATAGGAGCGTATCGTCGTCTGAACGAATCCTCGAAACAACATCTCCTCGAGTAGCGGTGCAATGATCACGGCGACAAAGACAATCATGATACGAAGCGGCAACTCCGGATATTCTGTGATCATTTCGAGCTGCTGATGCCGCTGCATCTCGTAGTCCTGGCCCGAGATTAATTTGGCAAAGAAGAGTGTCATGGTAATAGTGGCCATCATAATCGGCCAGGTCGCCAGCAAATTCACAATCGCCATGAAAAAATCTTTCACAATTGTCCTGATATTCAGACCGAATCCCTTCAATCCCCTGGGGAAATGAACGTGTGCCAGGAACATCATTACCGCCATTATTACGAGCGCCCCGATGCTCATAACTATGTGATCCCTGAATATTTCTTGCCAGCCCTGCAGGCCCGGCGTCAGTTTTTGCGCCAGGACTTGAGCCATCGAAACTCCGCCGAACCAGAGCATCAGCGGAACAAGAGGCAAATACGGAGGCATGCTGTTTCGGCGGGGCCGCGAATCGGCCAAAGCTTTTCTGCCGAGAGATGTATCCAGCAGCCAGCAGGCGAATAATGTCAGCCCTGCCAGCCAGATGAAGTCTGTTGCGGTTATGGTCTCAGTGAATTCCATTGACTATTTACTTCTCGATATTTACTATTATCGAATTGTCCGTTTTGAACCTCTAATTGTCAAAGGAAAACAGAGCATGGATGTATTTCGCGTTGAAGGACCAGTTCAATTATCCGGCAGCGTTCGTATTAATGGCTCGAAAAACGCTTCGCTGCCGATCATGGCTGCGACCATTTTAGCCCCCGGCCAGTCGAGACTAAAAGCGGTGCCTAATCTTTCAGACATTTCCGTATGCGGCGAATTGCTCGGGCGACTGGGCTGCAAAATCACCCGCAGTCCGAACGGTGATTTGTGCATAGACTCGACGGTCATTGATAATCCGGTCGGTGAATATGAAATCGTCTGCCGGATGCGGGCGGGGATTTGTATTCTTGGCCCGCTGCTGGCCCGCTGCGGCAGGGCGGAAGTTTCCATGCCGGGTGGCTGCGCCATAGGCGACAGGCCCGTCAACCTTCACCTCAAGGGCCTAAAGGCCCTCGGCGCACAGATCCATCTCAAGAACGGCTATATCATCGCCGAAGCTCCGAACGGTCTGAAAGGCAAAGAAATTTTTATGGGCGGGCCGTTCGGCTCGACCGTGCTCGGCACTGCGAACGTGCTGATGGCCGCGACGCTGGCGAAAGGGCGAACTGTTATCGAGTCGGCCGCCTGTGAGCCGGAGATAGCGGACCTTGCGAACTGTCTGAATAAGATGGGCGCGAAGATAACAGGTATCGGCTCGCCTCGACTGACAATCGACGGGGCCGATCAGTTGCAGCCGGTCAGCTATGAGGTCGTTCCGGACAGGATCGAGGCCGGGACCTTTATCGTCGCCGCCGCGATAACCGCCAGCGAGCTGCGGCTGCAGAACTGTCGGCTCGGTGATATGATGGCTGTCGTCGACACACTTAGATATATCGGGATTTCAATCGACGCCGAAGGTGACGGCTGTGTCGTCAGCCGCCGGGGCCCGATCAAACCCACCGAGATTACCACGCAGCCTTATCCGGGCTTCCCCACTGATTTGCAGGCGCAGTTCATGGTTCTGCTGTCGCTTGCCGAGGGCAATAGCATAGTAATCGAGAAGGTCTTTCCCGACCGGTTTATGCACGTTGCCGAACTCAATCGAATGGCGGCGAATTTGCGAAAGGAAGGGCCGACTGTTATCGTAGCTGGCGTAAAAAAGCTGATAGCGGCTCCGGTGATGGCATCGGACCTGCGTGCATCGGCGGCGCTGGTGCTGGCAGGATTGGCCGCCGAAGGGATAACGACGATTAACAGGGTCTATCATATCGACCGGGGCTACGAAAAGATTGAAGAAAGATTGAATCCCCTCGGTGCAAAAATTATCCGGGAGAATGCTTAAGCCGGATCCCTGCTCTCGCCGGCACAGGCTTTTCGGATTTTCACTCAATCATTGTGGGGCGCTGCCGCTCACCGACTTTCTTGAAGTGGGACAGCGCGCTTTCACTATCGTCGAAGTCTTTTTCCGTGAATAAGAGTGTGGTCTGGCCGATACGGATTTGGTCGCCCTCTTTCAACACGGTTAGCTCGGTGATTTTTCGATTATTGATGAGCACACCGTGCTTGCTGTTCATATCTTCGGCATAGTGCTCGTTTGTATTCTCATCATACCGTATTCGCAGATGCTTGCGAGAGACCATATCGTCCAGTATCTGCATTGGGAGGGCCTCGGCTCTTCCGATCACATTTGTTCGCCTGCCGAGCGGCAGATACTCACCTTTATGCTCTCCGGTTGTTATGATAATAGAAGCCATTGCAACTCCTTATTTATAAACCCTTGCGGATGCATGCGTATCGGTAAAATCTAAAATCACCTTCTTATAATAATAACAATTGGTATACTATTAGCTATCTGCAGCACAGTCAAGCTCTTTTTAGGATTTGTTTCAAAGTTTTGCGGGCCGTTGCGTTTTTCCATTGACGGCCGGCTGTCAATCGTCGATTATATTCCGGATTGAGGTTCCCTCGCTTAAAATGAAAGTAATGCCGGAAAATGTTTGAAAGGAATTGAGCCATGCGTAAATTCTGTTTTATTTTTATGATCGTATTTTTGTTCAGCTCTCAGCAGGCATTTTCGCAGAAGGCCCCGACGGGTAATCCGAAGGATTTCAAGGTCAAGACGTGTCTGCATTCGGTCAGCTACGCCGGTGTTTGGCGTGGACAGGCCAGGCTCAGCATCGATGATTTTCTGGACAAGGCAAAACAGATCGGGTTCGACGGCGTGATGTTGATGGCGAAAAGGCCGCACGTTTCACCGCTGGATTACGACGCGGATGCCCGAAAGGCGCTGCGGCGTAAAATAGAAAGCCTCGGCCTCGAACTGGTCTGTCTGGCGGGATACACGGATTTCACCGCGGGCGTTGACAAGGCCGGCATCCCCAACGTGGAAATTCAGGCGGCATACGTCGGAGAACTGGCTAAGCTGGCGAAAGATCTTGGGACCGACATGGTGCGAATCTTCACCGGCTACGAACGGCCCGGCGTGCCCTTTGATAAACAGTACGCGCTCGTGGTCGAAGGATTGAAGCTCGCTGGAAAACAGGCCGCCGAACACGGCGTGACGCTGGCCGTGCAGAATCATCACGATATCGCCTCGCATCACGAGATGATGTACTGGCTGCTCAAAGAGGTCGATATGCCGAACGTCAAGGCGGCGTTCGATCCCTGGACGCCGACGTTACAGGGCATGAGTCCAGGGCAAATCAGAGCCGCCGTCTTGAAAATGAAGCCTTTCATCGTTCATACCACTGCCGCGCAGTACGTGCGGCAGCCGCGGTTTCATTATGAACACAATTTTACGAATTTTATTGAGGATGAGACCTTGATCCGTGCCGTACCGATAGATCAGGGCATTATCGATTACAAGACTTTTATCAACGCCTTAAAGGAAATCGGCTACCAGGGATATATCGCGTACGAGATGTGCGAAGTTCTCGACGGCGGCGGTGACATTGAAAACCTGGACAGGACGGCGAAGAAATTTCTCGATTACGTGAAGGATTTTTAAGCATGAAAATACTTACTCGAAGAACGCTGCTCAAGCATACGACGGGACTGATGGCATCGACGATTGCTGTTCCGTATGTTGTCCCGTCGTCGGCACTGGGCAAGGACGGCTCAACCGCGCCGAGCGAACGGCTTACGATGGGCGCTATCGGCATTGGCGGCCAGGGCATGCACAACCTGAAGAATTTTCTTACCTGTGACGATCTGCGAGTTCTGGCCGTATGCGACGTCGATACGAACCACCGGATCAAGGCGAAGGAAACGGTCGATTCGGCGTACGGCAACAAAGACTGCTCGGCGTACAATGATTTCCGCGAGATACTCGGTCGCGATGACCTTGATACGGTACTGATCGCGACGCCGGACCACTGGCACGCCATTCTTTCAATCCAAGCCGCCAAGGCCGGCAAGGACATCTACTGTGAAAAACCGATTTCCCTGACCATCGCCGAAGGCAGGGCCGTGGCCGATACAATCAAGCGAATCGGGACCGTCTATCAGTCCGGCACGCAGCGGCGAAGCAACGCCTGTTTTCGTTTTGCCGTGGACATCGCCCGAAGCGGCATGCTTGGCCGGCTCAAAACTTTGCATTGCTATTATCATAACGGCCCGACCTGTCCGCCGCAGAAGCCCGAACCCGTGCCGGAAGGCTTCGACTATGACAGGTGGCTCG
>CAZHBL010000148.1:0-10182 GCA_964530105.1 uncultured Pirellulales bacterium
TCGGCCAGCATTTGACGGTACCATTCTGCGACCTGCCTGCGTTTTGCCTTGATTTCGTCGATTCTCGATAGCTGCACAATTCCAAGAGCGCAGTTTATGTCGCTGAGACGGTAATTGTAGCCCAGCCTTTCGTGGGCCAGCCAGCCGGCATCTTTGCCTCTTCCCTGGTTGCGAAGGGAAATGCACATTTCCGTCAAATCATCGTCGTTGGTCAAAATCATGCCGCCTTCACCGGTGGTGATTTGCTTGTTGGGATAAAAGCCGAAAACGCTCATCGTGCCGAACGTCCCGACTTTTTTTCCCTTCAAAGCCGACCCGAGCGCCTCACAGCTATCTTCGATGACAGGAAGATTGTGTTTTCGGGCAATTTCACAGACGCTGTCAAGGCCGGCGGGATTTCCGAAGACTTCGACCGGCAAAATCGCTTTTGTCTTTTCGGTAATACAGGCTTCGATTTTAGCCGGATCGATATTCAAACTGACCGGGTCGATATCGACAAAAACCGGCTTTGCGCCGGCCATCATAATCGACGTAGCCGAAGCTGCGAAAGTAAACGGCGTGGTAATGACCTCGTCGCCCGGCGTAATCCCCATCGCCAACATACACAAAAACAAGCCGCTCGTCCCGCTGTTTACGGCCACAGCACGTTTCATGCCGATGTATCCGGCGAAAGCCTGCTCGAATTCCGCGAGTTTTGGACCGAGCGACAGATTGGGGCTGCGAAGAACGGCACAGACGGCCTCGATTTCTCTTTCTGTGATATCCGGCCGGGACAAATGTATGCACATAACCAAATCACCTAATCACATAAGCGGATAAGAACAATTGACGAGATTGTACTGCCTGTAAGGCATAAATCAAAGCATTTTCGATACTTAATACACCAGCGAAAAAAAGGCGTTTTTTGCTCTATCGGATTAGCTCTTTCGGCATATATCAGGAACACTTATGGGACGTCGTATCGTAAAGACCGCCGTTTATTTGCTCCTAACATGAAAATTACGATTGTATATTAAACAACCCTCGATTTAAAACCGAATAAAAGAGCGATTTGAAACTTTGTGGTGGGAATCGAGATATGGCAAAGGGCAAAAATGTACTGACAACAGGCGATGTGGCCAAGATTTGCCATGTCGCTCCGCGAACGGTTTCGAAGTGGTTCGACAACGGCCAGCTCAGGGGCTATCGCATACCCGGCAGCAAAGACCGACGAATCCCGGTCACCGAACTGGTTCGCTTTATGAAAATTCATAATATGCCGACGACGGAACTTGCGGTCGGCAAAATCAGGGTCATGCTCGCAGACAGCAACTTCAAAACAGCTTCGGTGCTGGCCAATATTCTGCGGAGCAAGGCCGACTACGATGTGCAAATTGTCCAGAGCAATTTTGAAACAGGCTCGGCCATCCAGAAATTCACGCCACATGTCCTGCTGATAAGCCTGCTGGCTGAAGGTATAAATGCGGCGGCCGTCTGCAAAGGTATTCGTGAGAATGAGGACTTGCGGACGATCAAGATCATCGCCCTTGTGAACAATTTGAGCGATTCGGAATCGACGGCTCTGCTGCAAAAGGGCTTCGATGGCTATGTACCTTATTCTGCTGATGCTGTCGAGGTCATCAAGCGGATCGAAGAGGCGATAGCAATCATCTATTAGTTACTGATAAATCTCGTCGCTTTGCTTTACAGAAATAAAAGCAGGGGGATATTTTTTTAGTAATCTTTGAAATTTCTCATCCGTTCAGGCCAGTCTTCGAATTTGACGAGGCCGCCTTTGGTCCAGGGTACTGCCATAGTGAAACCACAATGCCAATTCAATGTCCAAAGTTCCAGTAATCCGCGAGTTTCCGATAGCCGCTTGTGCCGTCGCTGTCATAAATCCCCATTTTCGGAAATCACTACTGATTTTTATCAATTTTACCAAATGATTGGCTAAAATAGAAGCGGTAAGTAACGTTTTGTTTACCTGCCCCGGATTTGTATTATTTCGTTCTTCTTTCCAGCATCAGGGTCAGTAGTTCCACCAACTGCTCGGAATTGACTTGTTTTTCATGCCCATCCACGAATGTGAGTTGATATTTGGCGTCTGGTAGCTTACGCTGTATCAGCACGGAATTAGCATCCTTAATGTCGATACAATCACCGTACCATATTACATTTTCACCCCGTTCAAGCAAATGCTCGTATTTTACCCTGGCGATCGATATGTGGTCTTCGCCGGAACGTCCCCAGTATTTAATCAGCAGCATACTGTCCTTAATTATCCCGCCTCCAGTTAAATCCCGGCCTCCGAAGAAATTCAGCAGTAAAATCATGGTAATTATGATCGATGCCACTGCGACTGATTTGCTCAATCTCAAATCTATGATAATATTGACCGTATCCCAGCCGATTTTGTGCCGCGACAGCCTGTGCGGGATTCGCTGCTTTATCTCCTCACCGAGACCGGGGCGGACCGGTTCTGTGGCTCGCCGGCCCAGTTCGCTCAGTAGTTCTTTAATTTGTTCTTCTTTCATTGCGGTACTCTTTGTATCCGGGCTCCCAAACGCAACAGATTGCTATCGGGAACTCTTCATTTAATGTTCTTTCTTAAGATTGTTAATGCTCTGTTCAGCCTGCTTTTGAAAGTCCCTTGATTTATGCCCGCAGCCTCGGTAGCCTCGGCAATAGTCAACTGCTGCATATAATGTAAAATAATCGTCTCCCTCAGTTTCATAGGCAACCGCTCCACGGCAGCTCTCAAATGTTCCAACTGCTCGGTTTGTTCCATTTTCTCCGGCTCACCCTTGCCGCTGTAAGGTTTTTCAAGGTCTTCAATACCGATGACCTCCTTGTTCTTGTGCCTGCGCCAATGCAGCCTTGAAACATTACTTGCAATGCGATAAATCCAGCCATTTAATGCTTTACCGTCTTTCAACTGGCCTATATGGTGCCAGGCGTTGAAAAAACACTCCTGCGTCAGGTCTTCACTGACCTGGCGATCATGGCCAAGCTTTCTCATAAATAAATAAATCTGCTGATAATAGTCATCGACAAGCTCAACGGCCGCCGCCCGGTCGCCGGTTCTTAATCGAGCAACAAGCGAATCCCGTTTCTGGCCATTATACTCTTTATCTCTGCCGAGATTCTGCTGTGTATTGTTAAGATACACCAAATCAGCTTTCTGTTCTGCTAATTTTACCTTTTTTTCCATATATTCTTCTTAGTATCCTAATCAGGCAACAGACAGTTTACCTTTAATCCGTTTGGCCTGCAATATGAATCCGTTCGTAAACGTAGTGCAGCATAATTTAAGATAATCTGGGGGCTTGCTCAGGATTTGTTTGGCCTCATCGTGATTCCGAATGGAGTAATCAGAAATCTGTCGTCCAAATAAAAACCCATGTTTGGATGATAAAAAAAATGGTTGATATACCTTTTCTGTTGTGAAATAATACCTCGACATATGAAAACTCGAATGAAAAAACTATTTATTTTAACCGGATTTGCTCTTTGCCTGGGCGGCATTGCCAGAGCCGGTCTGGAAAAGCAAATTGACGGCATAATTAGAGAATCCGTACAGAAAAGAGTCAAATTTTCCATTCATATCTTAAATGCTGATTCCGGCAGAACAATCTATGACCATGATGCAAAAGAGCTGATGATACCGGCTTCGAATATGAAAATCATTACCAGTACAGCAGCTCTGAAATATCTGGGTCCTGATTATGTTTACAAGACTAAGGTCGGGCTTTCCGGTAACTCACTTGTCATCATCGGAAGCGGCGATCCGCTGCTGGGCGATGAGAAAACCGATGCTAAGTACGGCAGGGAGCCGGGCTGGATATTCAAAGACATCGCAAACGCGCTGAAGTCCAGGGGAATAGGGACAATCGAAGGGATTATAGTTGACAGCGGTGTTTTCGATAATGAGCCTGTGCATCCGAGCTGGCCGGCGGATGATTTGAATCGCTGGTATGCCTGTGAAGTTAGCGGCCTCAATTTTAACGATAATTGCATAAAGATAAGCGCAAAAAATATCGATGGCAAAGTCGCGGTCTTCATTGAGCCGCAAACCTCCTTTATATCGATCATCAATAAGGTTGTGCCCATATCGACGGGCAGCGGCGCCGTCGGAACGTATCGCAATAGTTACCCTAACAGGCTGACCGTTTTCGGCAAGTGCAAAGATGAGGTTGGGCCGTTTGACGTGGCAATCGAAAGACCCGCCGCATATTTTGGATTTCTGCTGTATGAGAACCTTGCTGAGGCAGATATCGATGCAAAGGGACACCTTGTCGAAAAAACGCTGGAAGAGGGCAGCAGCTTCATCCCGCTAATCGAATTCAGTACGCCGCTGGCCGATTGTTTGGCTCGCTGTAATAAGAACAGCTTCGGATTGGCTGCTGAGGCTATGTTAAAAACCATCGCCGCAATGAATAATCCCGATAAGAAAAACGGAAGTTGGAAGAGGGGGCAGGAACTGATTTCTGAATATCTATTGGGGCTTGGTATTGATAAGAGCCAGTTTTATATCGACGACGGCAGCGGTCTGAGCCGGCAAAACGAGCTTACTGCGTATGCGATCACGACAGTCTTATCAGACGTTTACAAAGGCGATAACTGGCAGTTATATAAAGACTCGCTGGCAGTAGGGGGGATAGATGGAACGATTGACAAATATTTCAATGAGGAACAGTACAAGGGTAAAATCTTCGGCAAAACCGGATATATCAACAGTGTCAAGTCGTTCTCGGGCCTGTGTGTCACCGAGCGGGGCGATTACATATTTTCAATCCTCTCCAACAACACCAACGGCGAAACCCGAACAGTCATCAACAACATCGCACAAGCAATCATCGATGACGCGGAAAGTGGGATTGTGGATGTAACTGATGGTCCGGAGCATTAGCATCCGCGGCGACCTATTGCATTGTGACTACGGCGATTTCATACACGCACACTTGCGGCACACCGAATGTGACAAGGCCGTCTTGTTCCTGAAAACTCACTTCGAGATCGCTCCGGCGATCGGGGCTGACGAGAGTAATGGCTTTGGCCCTGCGCCCGGGGGGTAAAAGCAAGTGGACCGAGACGTCTTTGACTGGATTATCGGCGTTGTAATTCACCAAATGAACGAGGCGTCTGCCGGGTTGCTCGGTCAGCTCCGAACAAAGTCCGGAGCCGGCCCGGATCGAGACCGAAAGCCGATTGTCGCAGGCTCGACGGACGAAACTGACAACATCGTCGTCTTCCTCGATCCGCACGACACCGCCGGCAGGAAGGTCATCCAGCGCCGGCCGCTTTCGCCCAATCAGCCACTCGTCGTACGTGCCGGCCTGACCCACGATGCAGACCCGGCCGCCCGAGCCTACATATTTCCTGATTTGCTCTGTCTGCCGATCCGACAAAGCCACACAGTCGGCGAGGATCAGCACGCGATAGCGATTCAGTTCGGTCAGGTGGTCGTCATATATGATCTGGAAACACACCCGGTTTTTGATAAGGGCCTGCTCGATCCGATGCGTGAGCCCGGCGTATTTCGAATCCGCGAATACCTGTGAGGGGAAGCTCCGCAGGACCGCGGCGTCGGCGACGACCTCACCGTCGCGCAGCAAGTCCCGGCGTGCATGAAAAAAACGAATGAAGGGCGCGAGCGTCTCAGACATAGGCTCGTCCGAGCCAGGCATGGCAACAATCTTGCCATACTCGAACCAGCAGATACAACCGAGGCAGTCACGGTTGAACGCCATGGATTCAGCCATCTCAAGGGGCTTCGTCGCGTATGCAAACGCGATGTTCTCCATTCGCCTGGCGACCTTGTATGTGGGGATGCGTGTGCGTAGTTGCCCGCCTTTGTAGCCGGGAGGCTGGCCTTCGTCCCAGTAGGCTTCGCCGCCCTGCAGAAGGCCTCCGTGGTCCACGGGGGGACGAATCCAGTTTCCCGGGCCGCCGGGATTGCACTCGATAAGAATATCCTTGCGAAGTGTCCGGGCGTACCGACTCATGTCGTGGTAGGAATCGGCAAGTGACCGGCAGGAAAATTCCAGCCACGCCCGGCGCAACAAAGTTCCCTGTCCAGTGGTCGAGAGTGGACGCACATCGTTCAGGTCAGTGATGTCCATTTGTCTCAGTTTCTCGGCTGTAAAGGTCTTTCTGAGATAGTTCCTGAATCTTTGGATGGAGTTCGGGTCCTGGCCGGGGCCGTAGCCGTAGTTGTCGAAATGCAGCAAATCGGCCCGAATGTCCTCTACGGCAAATCGAACAAGCTGCTGGTAGAACGCCTGGGCTCCGGCGTGGTTGCGATTCCAGCGGTAGCGATATGTGGCGCTGCCGTACGTGAGAGGCCGGCCGTTTGCATCGAGCAGCACCCAGTCTTTGGCCTGTGGCATCTCTTTGAACAACGGTTCCCAGAGAAAGGCTCCGCTAAAGTTATATACCCCGACGTGCAGGCCGGCATCATGGCACAGTTGAGAGAACTTGACCGCATCAGCCATACTTTGGCGTTCTGCTTCGAGGCCGGCCCCTTTGTAGCAGTGCATCATGATGAAATTGACGCCGAGGGCCTTCAATTCGGCGATCATCTCAGGGCTGTGCTCCCGCTCGTAGGCGGCGCGTTGTTCGGCGGTCGGCATATAACCGTCGCTGCCGTCACGCCGGACTCGAAACAGCAGAGGCTCCCAACTTCCAGCCATGACGATTCCCTCGCGCTGCAGCCATTCTGGACGCTGCGCGGACGGTAATGTCAGCGGTTCGGCTTGCCCCAGGCAGACCAAAAGAGAAATAAGCACGATAATCAGCCGGACGAGTGCGAAACTGCTTCCGCGAATTGACCGGACCGATATTTCTTTGAATAGCTTTTTCATTATCATCGCAACATCATCGCAACTCATTTGCGATCGCCAGCAAGTTGCCCAGCCAAACCTCGCAATCATCCGTGCTGTAGAACTTCGGCCCCATGCCGCACGGCAGCGTCAACAAGTCACCTTCCTGAAAATCTCTGACGTTCTGGCGAGTCTGTATTCCCCAGGCGATTTTCTTTCCGTTCCTGTACGCGGGATATTTGGTGAGATCGTATTGCGAGGCATCGAAGCTGATAATCTCGACCTGAGAATTGAACAATTCGTCCCAGTTCATATTGCCACAGACATGTACGCCCGGCGTCACATCGAAGCTCTCAAAAAGCGGCGCCCACAGCCGGTGGTAATCGAATCCGGCCTGTCCCAAAGCTGGCTCATCCAAAAAGAGAATGACGCTGCTTGCATTTAAGCCGTCGAGTATCGCCTCGATGTGCTGGCAGGTTCTGCTGATCGCTTCATCTTCGCTATATCCCGCCAGGATCAGGGTGGCCGGGCCGATACATTGTACTTTGACCTTCTGCCGGCCTTCGATTTTTCTTTTAAACGTCTCAAGGCAACTCAAGTTGCCGGGATTCTTGATGTAATCCATCATCGCGTCGCCACGCTTTGGAAGCTCCGGCAAAAAAGGTATGTCGTGCCGCAAGCTGTATTCGACGGCTTTCTCGACGTCGTCGTATGGCAAGGATCCAATTTGTGTTACAATTAATTTTTTACACATATCCTGTTTCCAAATCAGGGCCTGAAGTAAACTGTCGGGCCGTTCTTGTAGTCTTTTCTTTCCCAGTCGGATTTGACGACTGATTCATATATTGGTTTTTCGAGGCGTCCCATTTCTACGCCGAGTATAACTGCGGAAGGGGGCCTCTCTTTAAGCATCTCCGGCAGACTCTGGGGACCGGCCGTATGCGTTATCCGGCGATCCTCAGCCGTTAGAGAATCGGCGATTCTGTAGATAATCGCGCCGGTGGACAATTCGGTATATATATCACAGCCGCCTTCGAGAGCGAGCAGGGGGGCTAAGGTTAGTATGAGTTTCGGGCTTCGAGCCTGGAGCTTTCCGGCAATATCTTTTGAGACCTTGTGAATTTCAATCGGGACCCATCCTTCCGGTAAGAGAGCTATAGGGGTTCTGTACAAAATGACAGGGAACGAAAATAACGCTATAAGCGTGCAGACGATCATTATTCCGGTTGCTATTTTGAAGTGTTTGCTGATGCCTGCTTTGTCGGTAAGCCTTCGCAGATATAACAAAGGAAATGCCAGACCGATGACCAAAAAAGGAACAGGAACGGCAAGATACTGCCTCCACATCGTAGGCGGAATCAGGGCAATTATAAAAAATATCGCCGGCAGAAGGGCGGCAAGCAGCAGGCTTCTACCATTTGCAATCTTCAATTTACGGCGAAGAAAAAACACACTCAGGCAAAGATAAATCACCAATAGCACAAGGACGAAATAACCCGGCTTTGTCAGGCAGGCAAGCGTCAGGGTAAATTTATCATGAACCATACCTATTTCGCGCAGCCATTGGCCGTATAGCATAGGTATTTTGACAAGGTTCAAAAAGAATGCCCGTGGTGCTTGTGCTACCACCCAGACGGGCCAAATCGAAACAACCGCTCCGGCCAACAAGAATGGCACGGTGTTTTTTAATCTTTCTTTGGCAGATCCGGCAGGAATGCTCAGCAGCAGCACGAAAATTAAAAGCTCGACCAGAACTGTAGTTACACGCATACATGTAGCGAATGTGAGCAGGACTCCGATGGCGGCGATTCGCCAGTATTTTGATTTTTGCTCAAAGTCGGTGGATATAAACAACCAGAAAGACAAAACAACGCAGAAAATTACGACGTCGTGGTTCCAGGCGTAGCCGATGGCATAATCGACGAGCGGATTGAATATGTACAGCATGGCCGCACACAAGCCTAAAATTGTGCCGGAAATTGTAAAAGACCTGAAGATGTGCCGGTAAATGCCGACAATGCCCAGCAATACGAGAATATCGCACACGCAGGATACGATTCTGCCTATAAGCAGATAATAAGTTGTGTTGAACAATTTAAATAAGGCCGCACAGAGCAATGGGTGGTAGGGCATCTGGGCGGCATAAGAAAAATCCCTGTAAATCATCTTGCCCTGTGCCAGGAAAACGGCCCCGGTGCAATACATCTGTTCGTCCCTCCCTACGGGCTTGCTCATCGTATTTGCTATAATAGCGAGCGATAAAATAATCAATATTATAACAACGACAATATTAATGATTCTTGGTGAAATGTTATTGTTCAATTTAGATTTATGTTTCGAGGCCATATTACCATTCCGCAAGCTCGCCGATCAGCTCTTCGACCAGGTCTTTCATCGTTAAGATACCGATAGGTCTTTCCCGTCCGAAGCGGCCGGCTCTTACCACCAGAACGATCTTGTGATTTTCCTTCTGCATGATATTCATGGCATCTATAACAGTCATGTCGGCGTCGAGTTTTCGGATCGGTTTGATGAAACCATGCAGATCGGTGAACTTTTCCGACGAACCTAACGCTTCATAGATACTGATAAAACCGATAATGTTTCCGCTCCGTCCCTCGGTGACCGGCAGCCGGGTAAAGGCGCACTTATTCAATTTGTCCAATAACGCTGAATCATCGGAATTAACATCGACCGTCTCGACGTTATGAATCGGGATCATCACCGAGCTTATATGAACGTGTGAGATACCGACCAACCGGTTGACGATTTCGCTCTGTACGGGGCTTAGAAAGCCTTCTTCGTGCGTATCCTGCAGAATCGCCTGGACTTTGTGTCTTTGCGCCGTTGCGATGACCGTCCTGGAAGAAGCGGCAAGTCCCATCAGTCGGGCAAAAAGACTGGATATAAATTTCAAAAGAGGCACGATGCCGCACCAGCTCAGCAGTTTGTGCACAACATACAGCAGCGGTGAGAAATAGGGCATCAGCACGTCGGCGCGATAGAAGAAGGTATTTTTCGGTATCAGCTCCGAGACAATAAAGAGGATCGGGACAGTCAATATGGTGGCAAAAAATTCAGCGGCATGTTCGGTATTGACCGTGCTTAGAAACATTGAGGTCACGATGCTTGTAGCAAGATAGTGAGCCAGATTCGTGCCGATAAGCATTGTCAGAAGCAGCCCTGTGCTATCGTTCAAACACCTGCCGAGGATTATGAAAGACAGGCGTTTCTTTTCAATACCCAGCCGCAGGCGAAGCCGACTAAGCTGGTACATTCCGGTTTCAGAGCCGGCAAAGAAACCTGCAAGAATAACGAAAAACGCAACTGCCGATATTAAGACGATATTATTGACCATTGGTCTGAAATGGCTCAAAAG
>CAZHBL010000149.1:0-10173 GCA_964530105.1 uncultured Pirellulales bacterium
AACCAAGTTGAAAAAACAAAGCCAATTTGCCAGCAGCCAAATCGACGTAAAACATTATTTGAAAGGGACTTATGGCAATAAGTCGCCCTGTGGGGCACGAAAAAACAAAGCCAATTCGATAAGGGCACCTGTATGGCAAATGAATAAGGGACGTAAAGCCGGTCAAATTATGTACTAACCGCTTTTATGCAGACGTGGTCGCGTCCAATCCTGATCTGACAATGGAACGCGAGGCGTATAAGAGATAATGCTCGCAGGTAAGATGTTGAAAGATCGAATCTTGCTTATTCCAGAGCATTCGGCGTTCGAGCCGGCTTAATTCCAGCGGGCCTCTGGGCGGGCGGGTCGTGCCGTCTTTGTCTTTTTCCCGGTAGAAAAGCCGGTTCGAATGGACGGAGCCGTGCTCGCTCGAAAAGAGAATCTCACGTCCCGTAATTTCCAGGCTGAAAGTTTTGGCCTGAGCGGCAAATGCTGTTTTGTCGTAAAGCTGGAAGCTGCTGGTCGTCACCGCATCCACCGAATCGATAAGATCATCCATAAGATCCATAGTGGCGTCGAAATCCTCGTCTCTGCCTGTCGGAAGGCCGAAAATCAGCATTGGCAGGTTGGAAATACCCGCTTGATGCGAATCTTTGATAATTCTTCGAATTGTTTCAACCGACGTTCCCTTCAGGGATATATCGAGTAACCGTTGAGAACCGCTTTCAATTCCCCAGCTAATCCACCGGCATCCGGCCGTAAAGAGTTTCTGCAGAACTTCCGGTGTATAATCATTCGTCGGACGACCCATGATATGGAAGTAGATTTTCAATCCCTGATTTAAAATCTCTTCAGCAAGCACTTCCATGTCGGGGGCATCGACATACTGGTCTGCCAGGTAGAAGTGCCGAACGCCGAGCTGCCGGTTTAGTTTTAACATGTGATCGACAAATTGGGTTGCGTTTCGATTTCTGTATCCGCTATAGGAAAAATTGTGAGCGCAAAACCGGCACTTTCGCCACTTGCACCCACGGGAAAAAACAAGAGGAACTACCGGTTCGGGATTAAAATAACAGGAAAGATTCAGATCGGAAAAGTCCGGCAAAGGTACTTTACTCAAGCTGATCGTGTCCGTTTTTCTGTTTATCAGGATTCCGGCCGCTGCTCGATATGACAGACCCGGAATATCGCAGAAGTCCCGGCCCGTACAAAGCATTCCAAGTCCGGCTTCACCTTCGCCTTCGAACACGGCATCAACAAATGGGCAGGCCTTGAGAATCTCTTGTACGTTTAATGCCGAGATCATGGCGCCGCCTATTACAATCACAGCTTTATATCGACCCGGCACGGACAATACAGAATACAGGAATTTAGCAATCGCCATAGAAAGTAATACTTGCCTGGGATACATTACCGAAAAGCCGATAAATTCCGGATCATTAGCCAAAATAAGCCCGGCATAATAATCCAACAATATCTGAAACTCGTCGTCAAGAATGTTCTGTTCCAGATAAAGGCGGGCCATCTGGATGTAGCCGTCATGAATTTCTATCAGTTGCTTCCGGACAGGCTGATGCTCTCCGTACAGTGTTTCATCAAAAAAATCCTTTTGTTTGCCTTGTACGAAGTCACGAAAAGGTTGATATTCCTTTTTCTGGTTAATAAGCCAGTTCCAGGTGGCGATGTTCAAATCAACAGTATTTAGACGACATTGTGGATAGGTTGTTTTGATGAATGACGACAACGTTGCTATTCCAAGCGGCGTATATGTAGGACTTGCGAAAGGCGCAAATACGAGCACCGACCTCATATAAACCTCTTACGCATATCCATAATCCATCTGTTCATAAGCAGATATTATATAATTTCGACGGCGCTATTTCAATCAGCCCGGATTATAATGTTAAAATCTTGCCCGTTTTCTGAAGAGTTTAGTGGCGGAGTACGACAGATTTATCCATACTCCCATGATAATTCTGTCATAGTAAAACAGCAGCGGCATGGCCGGTTGTATGAGTCTGCTCTACTCATAAGAGTTGTCGGATACGCTCACAATTGTTCTTACGGGGCTCTTCGAAAGTTTCTGCCGGGCCGTTATTTATGCTGTCTTGAGGCGTGATTGGGTGGGCCGTCGTTGGAATCCAGAGGGACCAGACCAAAATTGCTCCTGAGCCCCTTTAAATTCCGCTTGGATTTCTCCAAAGTCTCTTAATGATCATACTGTTTTAACGGCTTCAGCAAACATGACGCCCGACTCTTTTTGGGCGGTGACATCGTAAAGAACACCTTGACATCCATTAATCTCGCCTTTGATGTTTTTATCGCGGATTGAAAACAAAATAACAAATAGTCTCCGGCCTTCGGCGGTTTTCAGACTTAGCTCTTTTACTTCCACGCCTGCGCTCTTCAAGTTCTCTAAAAGCCTGTCTCGCTCTCGGGGATTGTCCCAGAACTGTTCCGGCAAAAACGGCTTGTCTATAAGCTCGTCCGGATCGGTCACTGCCAGCAACTTCATGAAAGCAGGATTTACGTAGGTTGTCTTGAGATCCATGTCGATGTTAAAAATACAGTTGCTGGACTTGTTAAGAAGCTTGAAGTAGTTATCTTCCGCTTCCTCGAGCCCGTCCTTGATTGCCTTTAGGATATCCGTCTGAGTTAACACGCCACACAGAGTCTCATCATCTATAACAACCAGCCGGCGAATTCCTACCCTTTCCAGCAATTTCCAGGCACTTATAATGGAGCAGTCTGGAGATACAGTCACAACTGGAGAGGACATTACCTTTTTCAGACTGGTCCGAGCCGGATTCCGTTTCACTGCAATGACTCTTTTAAGCAGGTCTCGTTCTGTAAAGATCCCCACTACTTCATCGTCATCCAGGGCAACCAGACAGGATATATCTTGAGAAGCCATGAGCTTAGCCGCCTCTTTAACACTTGCAGAGCTTGCTATAACAGCTACATCACTGCTCATTATTTCTGACACTTCTCTCGAGGCAGTGTAAGATGCCAGAATTCGAACCATGTCGGTTTGTGTTATGATACCAATCGGCCGTCCAGCCTCTATAACTACAAGTCGCCTGATATTCTCGGTCTCCATGATTTTGATGGCTTCCATGACCGAAACGTTGCAGGAAATGCTCCGAACAGGAGACGACATAATCAGCTCTACTTTCACCTTGCGAAAATCATATTCGCCGGCTACTGCCTTCTTTAACATGTCCGTCTCTGTAACAATCCCTGATAAATGTCCGTTGTTTAAAACAACGAGACAGGATACATTCTTCTCCGACATGATCTTCGCAGCCAAAATCACACTGCATCCCTGATTAATTGTGGCCACATTTTTACTCATTACGTCCCCTGTCTTCAGCCAGGTACGAGAGGTGGTTCTCAGGGCATGGGAACAACTTTTTCTCGCCGGGCTTTCGACTGATCCGCGATGCACCGATCTGTTCATGTGTTCTACCATTGTAATTCCCCCTTATTTTGGAAATCTGTTGTTTACTTTATCAACAATGTCCAGAAAAAGCCGTATGCTGGATTTGATTCAGGCATTGACGTCTCCCAGCGTCTTGGCCTGTCGAAGAGTGCCTTACAAGCTGCTTGCTCTGTTTCTATATCGACTATTAACCAAGGGTATATAACTCAAGCAGTGTTTCCGACTCAAAATACGTAGTTCTACGTATATGCTCATTAGACAGGTGGCAAAAGGGCAGGAAAAATGAAAGTATTATTGGAATCGCTGCTGACAAAAACCTGCTTACAGAAGGGTGAAAATGAGAAAAAAGTATGAGATACCCAAAAGTGGAAAGAGTAAAGGGGGCGGAGCGGGGCGGTAGAAGAATCCAGTATTAACTCAAAAGGATCATCGAGATGATGAATACACTCATTATTCTTCTTTTTGCGGCTCTTCGAAAGTTTCTGCCGGGCCGTTATTTGTGCCGTCTTGGGGTGTATTCGGGCCGGCCGGGCGGTATCGAGGGCCAAACGGGCCCGGGCCGGGACCTCTGCGGAGGCGTTCCTGCTGACCTCCTCGGAAGCGTGGGCCGCCGGGTCCTTCGCCCCGTCTTGGGCCGGGGCCGCCCCTGGGACGAATCTCATTTTGAAGCCGGTCAATCTCTCGCTGCCAGAGTTGTTGCTGCTCATCTGTGAGAATTGCGGCAATTTCCTGGTTCATCTGTTTTAATGTCCCGGCTATTTCGGAGCGTGCTTCGGTGCGAATAGTATTGAGCTTCTGCATGTATTTATCGAGAATCGGCTGTATCTTCTCGGTCTGTTCGGAGTCGAGGTCGAGGGCCCGCCGCAGCGGGGGAATCATTATAAGGCTATCGAATTCCGGGCCGGGCGGAGGTTTTATCAGCTTTTTAGGTGCGAATATCAGCATAGACGAGCCGCCGATTATTAGCCCTGCCACGAGGATAACAAGGCCGAAAAACGCCATCCGCCAAAAGTGGGTTTTATTAACATAGCTAACGGCCGGATTATTGATTGTCTCGTTCTGGCTCATTGTGCCACCCATGCAATTGCTTGTGAAATCTCGTATAAAGGTCCCGTCGAGGCGTTGTAAACCATGATAGCTATTACTACTGCGGGCACGGCAAGTGCCGACGAAGCCGCCGCCAGCCACAGCAGGGGCTTTTCCGCCATTCGTTCGATTAAGTTTTGCTCGGCATTAAGCCTCGCGATGACCCGGCCGGCCACGTCCACCGATGGGGGCGACTCGCTGCGGGCCCGCGCGGATAAAGCTTCTAAAAGGCTTTCGTTTTTCATCTCTGAAGCCCCTTTCCAGCTTGAGCGAAAAGCTTTTCCAGTCTCTTTCTGGCCCGCACGGATTGAACTTTTACCATACTCTTTGTCCATCCGGTTCGGCGGGCGGTTTCGGCAACATCGCATCCTTCCAGGTATCGTAGCGTCAAAACCAGCCGGTCACGCGGCCGTAGCTGAGCGAGCAGACGATGCAGCAGATCGGCGGCTTGGCCGGGATCCATTTCGTCCGGTGATTTGTCCGGCAACTGGTCCCATTCGGCCAGAGAAAAGCTTTCTATCTCGCCCCGGCGTGCTAACTGTTTCCAGTAGCGATAGCCGACACGAGTGGCGATCCTTGAGAGCCAGTGGTCGAACGGGGCTTTTTCGCGATAGCTGCCCAGGCTCATGTAGGCCTCGACAAAAACGTCTTGCACCAGCTCCTCATGGACGAGACGGTCCCGGCTGAAACGCCAGAGTATCCGGCTGACGTGCGACTGGTGCTGTTTAATCAGCCTGGTGTATGCGTCCGAATCGCCATGACGGCTGAGGCGAACGTCCTCGAGCTCGACCGCATGAGATGCGTTCGTTTGTTGCCGGTCTTCTGCGACGAGTTCTGAATCCATTAGTCTGTTAATAAATTCAACTAATAACCGCCCGGCCCGGAGACTTACATCCCGACCTGGAAGAATCGATAAAACCATATTTGAAGGATACAAAAGCATATAAGATTCAGCAATAAAATTCCCAAATATTCATAGGTTTATCTGCCGTTTTTGAAACGACTGAACAATCCCGCCGAGCAATTGTTTCTCGGCGGGATTGCTGCTCTGACAATGTTTTATATCGGCAATGTTGTTGGTCTATTGTATTGTTTAAGATTCTCAGCATTATTCACCCTGTGGTTGTTCCGGCTGATTTTCGATAACCGGTTCGGCGGGAGCATTTGCGTCCGGTGCTTTCTCAATTTGCTGATTCGGTTCCAAGTCCGGAGTCCAGCCTTGTCTCCAACCTGGTCCCGATCCTGGAGCCCAACCTCTACCTCTGGGCGGCATCGGCTGGTTCGTTTGGTCCGTATCTTCCGGTGTTAACCGTCGCTGCTGCATCCCCGGGCCTTGTCGACCTATACCTCCGGGGCCAGGCCGTCCCTGCCTGCTGTTCATACCCCAGCCCTGAGGAGCATTGGTGTCCGGTGTTTGTTCAGGTTGCTGGTTTTGCTCCCAGTCCGGAGTCCAGCCCTGTCCCCAGCCCGGTACCCAACCCCTGCCTCTGGGTTGCATCTGCTGGTTTGTTTGGTCCATATCTCCCGGTGTAAACCGTCGCCGCTGCATCCCCGGGCCTTGTCTGCCTGCACCTCCGGGCCCAGGCTGTCCCTGCCAGTTATTCATGCCCCAGCCCTGTTGAGCGAAATTTCTACGCTGGAAACCTCTACCTCCTCTACCGGCCATCGGCCCACGCTGCATCATCATGTCCCTGCGTCCATAACCCTGGCCGTATGGTCCGCCCTGGTCGAATCCACCTGGGCCTCTGCCTTGACGGCCCTGGATGTTTTGATTCGGACCCTGGCCCCACGGACAATATGGTCCTCGTGGTCCCTGGAAGCCCTGGCTGAAACCACCCGGACCTCTGCCTTGCCAGCCCTGGATGTTTTGATTCGGACCCTGGGCAAACGGGCAATATGGGCCTGGTACCCAGGAATTGTCCGGCTGTGGTGGTTGGAAGTTTGCGTCCATTTGTGGTCCGCCGGCCATCCCTTGTCCCCATCCCGGCCCGCCACCGCGACCTCGACCGCCTCCCCATCCTTGTCTGCCGCCGCGACCTCGACCGCCTCCGCCCTGACCGGCATACGCCTCACCGGCCAAAACCATTACTGCCAATGCAACAATCAGCGCTGTTTTGATTCCTGTCTTTTTCATTTTCGGTTCCTTTCATTAGTTTTTCATTTTTCTGCTTTTCTCAGTCCCATATTGGGATCCTTCTACCGAGATAGTGGCGCCGGCGGGAAAAAGGTTACACCAGGCGTGAACTTTTCCGGAAAAATATTTGTACTCTTGATAGAAAACGGCAGGCTCAAGAGATATCAGCCAGTATCCGCTGCCATATATTTTACATCTATATTCAGATTATCGTGTAAATCTGGTATAAAAACTAAAAAGAATTTGAAGACAGGTTAAGGAGTATATGTTCGGATTCAAGAAAAGACGGCGAAATCGGCTGGCAGCTCAACCGTTTCCTGATGAGTGGCTGGCGGTTATCGAAAAAAATGTGCCGTTCTACAGGCTGCTGCCCGAGGCGGACCAAAGGGAGCTGCAGACCCATATCCAGATCTTTATAGGCGAGAAAAAGTACGAAGGCTGCGGCGGTCTGAAGATTACCGATGAAATAAAAGTTACAATAGCAGCACAGGCCTGCGTGCTTCTGCTGCACCGCAGGACCGATTATTATCCCGGCCTTCACTACATTCTGGTATACCCCCGGTCATACGTGGCTCCGAGGGTTCCGAAGCTCGTTGGCGGGATTGTCGTGGAAGGCCCGGATGTTCGTCTAGGCGAGTCATGGCATCGCGGGTCGGTTGTCCTCTCATGGGACAATGTCCGCCGTGGTTCCGCCGATATTCATGATGGTCATAACGTTGTCTTTCACGAATTCGCGCACCAGCTTGACAGCTCAGGCGCCAAAGGTGACAGTACCCCGATCATTCAAAACTATTCTACCTATATCGCTTGGGCCCGCATCCTGCAAAAAGATTACGAGAAGCTCAGGAGTGACGTTCGCCGTAACAGAGATACCTGTCTGGATGAGTATGGTACCGTAAATCCCGCCGAGTTCTTCGCCGTCGCCACCGAATGTTTTTTCGAGAAGCCCAAGGAGATGCTCGAAAATCATCCCGATTTGTACAATGAATTGAAAAATTTCTACCAGCAGGACCCGGCCCAATTGTAACTATAACCAATCCGGAAAATCTCAATCGTAAGTATTGCTCCTACACGACAGTTCGCAGGGATCTGATTACTTTAGATCCATATGGCCTCCACACGCTGATGAAGTAGAAGCTTAAGCCTGACAAGATAACCGCAGGCACTGATAGTATCGCTACAAGCCCGGCAAAAGAGTAATTATTTACTAAAGATGCATACACGATCCCCCCATAGACAAACGACAGCACCACCGTTGGTGCCATGACAGCGCGGAAATTCAGTCGACTCCTACCCAACATGACCAGGACATAGGGAAGGCCGAAGCACAATGCGCCGAGGTAAGCAAAACCCATTCCGACATTCAATGCAAATATCCCGAGCATGAGCATGCCAACATCATTGACCTGCACGCCGGGGCTGGATGTGAGTTGCCATGTGACTAAATCAAGAGAAAGGCACAAACAATACGGCACGATTGCCGGCGCCAGGAGAAATCCCAGGAAGAATCGGATACTTTTGAGCCACTTTTGAGAATGCATCTTACTACCTCCAGTAATCAGCATACGAGAAAACCACAGCCAAACCGAATAATAAGCCCTCCTTCGGAAGCTACGCAACCGAAATCCTACAGTACTGAGATTTTGGATACTCGTTACTCCCGGAAGCTTTTACATATCGATAATACTATAATACAGGAATCGTATTTTCGTTTCAACAATTTTTACCAGAAACTCGGGTGATTGAGGGGGAATATAGCTTTACGGATTCGCTGAAAGGAGTTGGATATTCCCGAGTCTGTATCGTCGGTGGCCGTCATCTTTTTCGTACGGCAGGGCGATGACGGGTGTACCGTCCCGCATGCCGACTGAGACGTACAAATCATACGTGCCCGGCTGGGTGCTCGGTGCGAAGCCATACGTTTTCAAGGCTACGGCGAAAGTTGAGTTGACGGTTCTGGTCACTGCTTCAGTTGGCGGGCCGACGGCCAGGTTACGAACGTCGAATGATTCGTCGCAGAATGCTGCGACGATGCCGCCCTCTTCATCCTTGAGAGTGAACGCTATGAAGCCTCCCTGGTAGCAGGGGGCTACCCCGGTGTTGGCCCACGTGCTTGTGATGGTAAAAGGCTCGGACAAACGAATCTGTTCGGGGAAAGTCGCTTTCTTGAGCTGAATCCGATATCCCATCCGCCGGTTGATCTTATCGATAATGTCACGGTTCTCGTTCAGCAAGATTCGCGGCCACCAGTGGATGGACATGTAGCTGGCATGGTACTCTTCGACGGCCTGGAGTAGTAGCGAGCCGTCGCCCCAGGCATTTTTCCGTTTGCTCGGCCCGTAGTGCTCATGCTCCAAGACCACAGGCAGCTTCGGCCAGAATTCCTGGGCCATCTCGGCGTGAAACCACGAGTTCGGCGGAGGCTGAACGCAGATACTGTCGTCCCGAAGTGTTACGCCTTTGGAAAGGGCGTAATCGGTGATGGGAAAATGTCGCCCCGGCTCGCCCGCTCCGGCGAAGTCGTCGCTAATTGCCAGCAGCGTCTTTTTGAAGTTCTTGCAGTACAGGTCCACGTGAATCTTCCGGCTCTCTAAGTCAAAGGGCAGTTTCGAGCTGGCCCAGGTGTGGCCTTCGCCCCAGACGCCGAATGAACCTATGTCGATGAAAGCAACATTCGGATTCCCATCATACCGTGCGGCCAAAGCTTTAAGAAAATTGTCGAGCTTTTCGAGGAAGACAGGGTCCTTGTAGTCCGGCTCCCAGTACGGCCCGTTTTCATCGACGCCTTTACCGACCGTGAAATTGTAACCCTTCGCGCCGGCGGCGTGCACCCACTCGGGGGTTGCCCAGCGCATCCATGATTCCGTGCTGCTGATGCGAAGTGCTATTTGTTTGCCCTTATCGATCCATCGCTGGGCGGGTGTGTCCAGCAGGGACCAATTGAATTTGCCTTCTTCCGGCTCAAGGAACGACCAGGGCACCCGCAGGTAAGCGCACGATAAGCCGGGGAAGTCGTCAAGCGTATCGGACGGCTTTAGCTTCGATCCGTAATTGCTGATAATGTTAGAATAAAAGTGCATTGTCCAGCCCATCTGCGGATTGACGAGCGCCCGGCCGTGATCGACCGGTTCGGCAATCTGTTGATTAGATTCTTGTGCCGGCGAAGATATCCCGGCTAGAACTGTGATGACAAAAAATAAGCGTTGAATTTCATTCTTCATAATATTGTCCTTATGCTATATCCATATCATTTTATCTTGCCGGCTATTCTTCACTCGATTAATTATAGTGGCTATTCTAATGGAAATAATATATAAAAAAATAACTAAATCCTTGACAGTGCTGTGAATATGGGCAAAATGGGTAGATTGAGTAGGTGAATCCAGGTGCCTGTTTGCTTCACATGGAGGAGGCGTTAAAAGCAGGAGCTTGTTGTGTTCTTTTGTTATGCCACGGGGCAATGGAAAAGGAAGAGGGATAACTCCTTTAGTAGTTCAACTGCGCTTTTGACTTTACTATTTTTCTCCTATAA
>CAZHBL010000150.1:0-10163 GCA_964530105.1 uncultured Pirellulales bacterium
AAGACAAGCGCCCTGAATGCCGTCGATGCTTTCATTAAAAGTGCGATTGACGATATCGGCCTGTCCGCTTCCACCAATCCCGAACGCCGGCAGGGCCGATGTATCTATTCGCTCAGTTGCACCAGGGAAGGCTTAAAGGCACTTTTAGCCGACCTCGATAATATATGGACCGAGCTCGATTCCGCAACGTTATTCGTAAATACTGAAAATTTCGGCACTCAGACAGTAGTTGACGCTGTTACGACCAAACAAATAGCAGAGATTGCCAACCAGGTTATTCCCGAACGACGCATCGAGCTGGCAAAAGATTTCGCCGTCTTGAACAATATGGCCGAGAATTTGCCGGACAAGGAAATTCGAGCCGCCATCGAAGCCGGAGGCTCGAGTCTGATTCAGCAATGGCGGATATTAAAGCCGGTTTTGACCAGTAGCCAAAAAGCAGTTAAAAAACCAGCGGACCAGGTACAAGAGAAGCAAACAATTCATCTGACGATTATTTTAGATTGGTAGGGATGCTTGATATACAACAGTGCTGTCTGGCAGTCGTTGACGTCCAGGGCAAGCTGGCGCAGTTGATGCACGGCAGGGAGGCTTTATTTAAGAATATTCAAATCCTCGTCCGAGCCGCTAAAATCCTTGAGATTCCAATTTTATGGTGCCAGCAGTGTCCCGATGCCCTGGGGCCGACGGTTCCTGAGATTGCACAATTCCTTGACGACAATGAGCCGATTAACAAATCCGCTTTCAGTTGCTGTGTCGACGATAAATTCAACGCCAAGCTTAAAGATTTGGCACGAAAACAAGTTCTGCTGTGCGGCATCGAAACACATGTCTGCATTTATCAAACAGCAGTCGATTTGCTCCGACAGGATTTCCATGTCGAAGTCATAGCGGACGCCGTCTCTTCGAGAGCACTGGAAAACAAGCAAATAGCAATAAACCGCTTAGCCTCCGAAGGTGCAAATATAACTTGCACCGAAACTGCCCTGTTCGAACTGCTAAAAAACGCTGAACACCCCAAATTCAGACAAATCGCCAAATTAGTTAAGTAGCAGTACACTACCAAAGAAAATTCCTTGACTCACCCCAGTTATTACCTTATAATAATAGATGCTTTTGACGAGATAATATATGCGTACCAATTGTTCGTAAATTTGTGTATTGAGTTATCATATCTATACAAGTGTGGAGATGATGTCAGATTTTTTAAGGAAGGAAAGATTATGAGGGCGATTAAATATACTGTGATATTGTTCCTGACGATGGGAATTTGGGTGAACGTTTCGAATGGGATGTTTGCATGGCCCCAATACATTCCGGTTGATAGACTCATTGAAAACGCAACAGCCTACACCCAACAGGAGCCGAACGATGCGAGTGGATACTATACCCTCGGCAGAATTCATTACATGGCCTTCGTTTATAAGTCCTTTTTCGTCGCGGCGTACAAAAATGATATTCCGCCAAGGATTATACCATTCTGGAGGTCAGGCAATTACCTGTCTCATGCCAGAGAACAGGAAGCAAGAAAGATAGCCTTGGAGGAATTTGGATACGAATCGACAAGCGACGTTCCTGAAGAAGAACAGGGCGAGTTCTGGATTCGTGTCAGGTCTATTGAAAACAAGCTCGAGAGAGAGAACTGGCAACCGGAAATGCCGACAAACGAACAACTTATTGAGCATGCCGGTGCTGCACAATGGAATTTCTATAAGGCTATCGCGCTTGATCCCAACAACGCATTATACTATCTGGGACAGGCAAGCTTAGGCGAACAATACTTCGATTTTTTCCAGGAGACAAGCCCGGCTTTGATGCCACCGGCAGTCAAGGATATTGTTCTGAACGTTTTAAAAGAGACCTACTTTTTGGCTTATGACCTCTCAATCAAGGAAGACCTGGAACTCGAATACCTGCCCATTCCGGGTCTGAGAAGTATAATCAGCTATGAAGCCGGTAACGCTTTTATTCGGCTATGGAGTGCCGAAGACAACATCCCTCCGGAGATACAGGAAAAAATAGCCGACATTCAAGAAAACCTGGAAATACTTGAAGCTTTACAACCCAATGCGATTACGCCGATTATTTTCAGCCTGCAGGATAATAACTCTCTATCTGAACTGCTGGCCTTCGGGCGGATTGTTCCGTTTGATATGGACGGTGACGGAATCGTCGAGAAACGACCCTGGGTAAAACCTACAACCGGTTTTCTTGTCTGGGACAGTGACGGCGATGGCAGGATTAGATCGGGCAGGGAGCTTTTCGGTTCGGTAACATGGTGGCTGTTCTTTTCAAATGGCTACCGTGCTTTGGATATGTTGGACGATGACCGGGACGGCTATCTCACTGATGGTGAATTTGATGGGATTTCGGTCTGGTTCGATCGCAATTCTGATGGTCGGTCCGATGTTGGGGAGATTGTCTCGGTTGAAAGTCTCGGTATTACTTCAATTGCAACTCGACCGAACAGCTATAACGGCAAATCGCCGATGAACACTTCCGGCTTCCGGCTTAAGAACGGGCGTACCCTACCAACTTATGATTGGATCGCTCCCTCGGTCCAGTTGCGTCAGGAAACATTGTTACCTTAAACGTTTCTCGGAGAAAAAGAACGTGTTAGTCGCTTTTTATTTCGTATTTTTAGCAAATAGTGATATAAAGGCGCAGTCATATTAAAACCAAAAATCAAATTGTCGACCAGCTTGCTGCTGAACAGCGTATCGTCTATCTTTCTATTGCAGACTAAATACATGTTCTTTCTCTGATACCAATGCTGGATTTTGTCAGGTTTGTTTTTGCCGATTATTCTCTTATATTTCTCACCTTCCAAAACAAAAGTACGTTGCTTAGTAAAAAAGGAAATCACCTTCAGGAATTCTTTAGGACTTTCGTCAATCATTTCTCGAAATCTGCTCATTATTGCCGGTGCGGCGTTGTAAAATCCCATGCCGTATCGATATGAATTCATAGAAAGCTCAAAGAAATAGCCGCAAACATGTGTAGTCCAATCTTTGTTTTGATTCTTGAACGTAATCCAGACTGTGCTTCTGAAGGGAGATTTATCTTTAGAGAATCTCGTGTCACGATAAATCCTCGAAATCGTCTTATTCACAGCCGGCGTGATCTCAAAGCGAGGATCGATATCCAGCATGAAATCCCCCAGATCCGTAACCATATCTCGCAAAGGCCCAAGCACGAATTGTTCATAATCAGCCTTGTGTGCCTGGAACCAGGCCTTATTATTATTTGCTTTTAGTCCTCGCAGAAATTTTAGTGTTTTCGGCGAAAAGCCGTTAAACTTTCTTTCTTCTTCCTCGGCCATTAAACGTACCCTTCATTCAATACGAATTCTTTTCAAATTCCGTGAGGTTATTAAGAATTCGCTCTAAATTCATTTCGAAATCATCGATTTGGCTTTCTGTAAATCCTTTAAAGAAGATAGTCGTGTGCTCCTGCGAAAGTTCGACATATTTTTTTTCGAGGTTTTTATCCTTCTTCGTACGTTTTATAAGGATGATTCTCCTGTCTTTTTTGGAGTGTTCCCGCTTTAAGTATCCCATCCCTTCGAGCCGATCGAGCATGCTCGTTAAGGTGGATTTTTTCAGTTGTGTCTTTTTGGCAAGCTCGTTGATTGAAATATTGTCCTGCTGCCAAAGCGCAAACATAATCCTGCCCTGAGCAGAATTAATCTCGATGCCATGCTCGTTGAGTATCCGCTCGAATATTCTACCCGAAACGTGGCGAATCTTAGCCATCAGAAAACCCGCCTGCCGTTGTTGTTTCATTGTCTTGACCATAGTGTGCAAAAAGAAAACTATAACATAAGAGGATAGGAAATAAGACGAGAAGCCTTAATAATAATATTTGTCGGATTTCTTTTCCAATGAGAGTAACATACCTGCTAGAAAATACTACTTTACCTGTTCCTTAATTTCTATCAATGTTTTTGTTGCATTCAAATCCGCTGGTTTTTTAATCTCTACGGTTATTCCTCTTATTTTTCCGTATCTTTTCCCATGAATGAATTGATCGATGTATTCTTTCTTTAGTTTACTCGCTTTTATTAATTCTTCTGCCTTATCGGGAAAATAAAATGTTGTCTTAAACTTGTTATGATAAATGGAAATCCAGGATATGGTTTTTTTCTTTTTTGTTAGTTTGTAAAGCCAGCTCTTCCCATCATTATAGTAACGCCATTCGCCGGAAAACGAAGGGTAATTTTCACTTAAATACTCCATAAACGAATCCCACGTATCCTTCACTTTTCCAAGGTAGCGGCCCAAAACCTCATCATTCGGATATTCATTCTTGTCGTTTAAGCACGGCTTTTCCATATTTTTCTCCTAAAGCGACAGCCCATCCGGTCTCTGTCATACATGGTCAACTACAGTCTGAATTCAAAAGGTCCTTCTTTGTACCATCCTTTCGCAAAAGTCGGTGACAATTGAAGCACTATAAACTCAGGGTCTTCCGCACCGCCCTGCCAGTGGATTTCCCAGCCATCCTGCCATAGTTGTTTCTTGAATTCCTTATCAGTAATTTCCTGCACCTGACCGCGAAGCATCAGTGTATGAAATTCCGCCGGATTGCAAAAGTACACCGAGACTTTCGGATTAGCTCTGATTTGCTGCATTTTGACGGACGAAGAACCAGTTACAAAATAAACATCAAAGTCCTTTTTGTCCGTCTCGAGAACCTCCGCACAGCCGGGATTCTCCTGTCTGTTCATGAGGTTACTCATCATTCTTGTGTAGGGAAAACCATCGTCGCCGAGAGTGCTCAGATACACTGCATCAGCCGTCTCCATGAGATTCAGACATGCCTGTTTTATTTCTTTTTCTTCCATTTTTACTGTCCTTTTTATATGTATTCTATTTTCACTTCGCGTTCTTCAATTGTTCTTATTTAGTTTCTGTTTTATTAAACAATCCCGCACCAAGCTCGTAGCCCAATGTGCCTGGAACAATATGCAAATATCCTCTCGGCCGGACAACGCTGAGCGCTTCCGGCGTTACAAGGGCCTTTTCCAGTTGTATCGTACCTGTTTTTATCACATTCTTTTCTTCAACAGTCACCTCCGGTCCTGTCTGTCCGTATATTGCAGAGGCTGTTCCAAAGCCGGAATCGAATTTATTGTCCGTGATAATACAGTCGCGAACAACGTATTTCTTTTTATTGTTCGGCTCTCTCATCCAAACGTATTGACCGCGAGTGATAACGTTATGATGGAAGTCAAAATCCACATCGGTCTGGCATACCCAGACGGCAGCGATATCTGCCCCATCGACAATGCAATATCGCATTGAATTGCCCCTGCTGACGCCGCCTTCGGCATCCCAGAATATCGCCGGTATGTCGCACTCATAGAAAATACAATGATCTACCACGAGCCCTTGCCCGTTGGCACATATCGGACAATTATACGGCATCGCCTGTTCGTCCCCGACAAACATACATTGGGTCACAACCAGGTCGTCAAGATTCTTGCCCGTCCTGAAAATCGAGTATCCCCACGTTCTCGGCCGTGGATTACCCAAAAACTTGATTCCCCGCACTGTTGCATGATTGACTTCCACTCTTATCGCTATGGCATGCTTTTCGGTGCTCGATCCCTCCCCTTTAACCGTAGAGAGCACAACCGGCATCATCGCCGGCGTCCAATCCTTCTCATCAGGCAGAACCGCTGCTTCTATTATGAGTCTCTCGTTCTTTGAATACCGGCGGACATTTTCGAAAACAACCGTTTCGGTGATACAGTATGCTCCCGGCCTGATTTTTATCACCGTCGGTCCCGGTTTGTCGTTTTCGTTTACAATGGCCGCAGCCCGCGCTATCGTACGTACCGGCTTATCCGTCGTGCCCGGATTCGCATCATCGCCGTTTGTGTCGTCTACGTACAGTACCTCAGCGCTTAACGCCGGGACCAATGTTGCGATAATCAGAAATGCAAAGACAAATCGATATAATGGTACATTGCCTTGTTTCATCGTTCTTGCTCCTTATCTCGAAAATAGTTTTATGTAAAATAGTACTATATAGAACTATTGTCAAGCAGGAAAATATTTTTTTAAGGAAAAAGGTTTGATTTTGTCTAAATGTCCTTTTTGTTGGAATTATGCGTTTTTCTTTTTTCATTTTTTTTCAATATTTATGTGCGTTTTTCACGCCAAAAAGCAGGTATTCAAAAAATTTACAAAAATCGCCGATTTTTCTTATTGACTTATTCGACACATGTCGTATATATTCTATTGTAGTAGTATTAGGAGATATAGACATGACAGAGCAGAGAAAAACCACAAGAACAAAGCCGCAAATCAACGCCGTGGAACTCACCGAAGCAGAATGGGACATTATGAAGGTCGTCTGGGAGAACGAACCCTGTACGGCGGGCACCGTCCAGGAAATAATGGCGATGAGCAAGGACCGCGCCTACAGCACGGTTAAAACCACTATGGACAGGATGGTCGAGAAGGGATTTCTTCAAATCGAGAGAATTCGCAACCTGCAGCTTTTCAGATCCTGTATTAGCGAAGTTGACGCCAAACGGGGCGAATTTCGCAAAATGCTCAAGCGCGCTTTCGACGGGGCATTGACGCCTATGATGCAGTTTCTGATCGAGCATGAAGGACTCTCAAAAGAAGAGGCGTCTCAGCTTCGTAAACTTGTAGACAAGACTCAAAACAAGAAGGAATGATTGCAAACAAGATTAGCCGAATTGGGAGGCAACAAAATGAACCAGGTAATTAACACATTTATTACAGGTTTGAACAATATCGGCCAGGGATTTTGGGATTATGCGGCGGGTGTATTTATCCAGGTAAGTATTCTGATTATTTTGTTGCTGATTCTTGATTTTCTGCTGAGAAAGCGGGTACGGGCAGTGTTCCGCTATTGTCTGTGGACGCTGCTGTTTGTAAAACTCGTTCTGCCGGCTTCTTTCACATTACCTACAGGAATTGGATACTGGCTGGGAGATTATTTTCCAAGCGAGTCTTCGATAGCCAGGTTAATGCCGCACACAGAAGACGCTTTGCCAATGGCTATTATTATACCACAAGGGCATATTTTCTTCGAGACACCCACTATGAACGAAACGGCACCAGCAGGAGTCGAGCTTGAATCTATCAGTTGGCAGGGCCTGGGGTTTTCAGGCTGGGTGTTGGGGATGTTAATTCTTTCGGTATTAGTTGTTCGGCGGTTTTATTATGTCAGAAGGCTGATTGCTAACAGCAGACCTGCGAATGAGCGATCACTTGAGATGCTGGATGAATGTCGCTGCCAAGTGGGTATTCGCCAAAGTGTTGAATTGAGATTGACCGGCAATAAGCTTAGTCCTGCTGTTTGCGGATTATCGAAGCCAACCATTTTAATGCCGTCTGCTCTTCTGAAAAAGCTGTCGCGAGAGAAATTAAAGGCCGTTTTGATCCACGAACTTGCTCATATTAAGCGGGGTGATGCCTGGGTACACCTGCTGCAGACTATCTTGCAGATTGTGTATTTTTACAATCCGCTTTTATGGCTTGCAAACGCGATGGTTCGAAGGGTCAGAGAGCAGGCAGTTGACGAAATGGTGCTTGTTACGATCAGGCCGGAAACTAAAAATTACAGCAATATGCTGATTGATATAGCGGAAATGGCGTTTTGGAGGCCGAACTTTAGTTTAAGTATTATCGGCGTAGCGGAATCGAAAAAGGCTTTGGAAAGGAGAATTAATCACATGTTAACCAGACCTGTACCAAAAAGTTCAAAACTCGGATGTCTCGGATTAATCGCAATTGTTGTTATCGGCGCGATATTATTGCCGATGGGCAGAAATTCCATTGCCGAAGCTGCCAACACACAGGAAAATTCTCGTGAGAATTCCGAGACTAAGATAATCATACCTGGCTTGCGAGTTGGTGATTATACATTTGGCATGAGCAAAGACGATGTGTTGGAAAGTCTTGGAAAACCAGGTTATATTTTTTACGCGGAGAATAGGTACACTCTCGACAATCTTCCGGAAAAATATTACATGCCTTATGATGATGTTTCCTTTCTGATAGTTAACGATTCGGTCAAAGGAATCACTGCGCTGAGCCATTCTTACAAATTTGCCAATGGATTGGGAGTTGGTGATTCGGAGCAGAAAATCAAACAAGCCTTTGGCGGTGACTTCCAGCTCAAGGAAACCGAGCGGAAAGATTATCTCACCTACAAGGATGAAGGCCTCATGTTTGAAATCAACAAACAGGACGGAACCGTCATGGAGATCAATGTTTCGCCTCTCCCCGGCTCGGAATCTTACAAAAAAGCAGATATCCCTCCGACAAGCACTATAAACGAGCAGGGTCGTATTGTTGACAAAGTCGATTATCCGTTTGTCAACGATCCGAAAGTTATCGGGGGATGGAAGAGCGTAGATTTCGTACGGGAAATTGATCAGTTCAATCCCACAGCGAAAAACTGGAAAGGTGACCTTTTCTTAAATCATCTTATTTTTGAAGAAGGCGGTAATATTGCCGGCAAGATCCTGACATGGACAAAAGATTTGGTACTTAGTGATGATACCGCAAGCAAATATATCATCAGGGAAATGGGTGGTTCAACTTATATGTTCTTCGAATGGAAAAGTGGTGATTATACAATTCGCCATATGAAACCCTTTTATTATGTTCTGAAGAAAGTCTCAGCTGAAAGCTTAAAGTACGAGCCACCGTTTGGAAAAAAAGCAAATATCCCTCCGACCAGTACCATCAACGAGGAGGGCCGTATTGTTGACAAAATCGATTACCCCTTCGTAAATGACCCGCAACTAATAGGAACCTGGGAGAGTGTAGATTTTGTCGGTGAGATGGAAGAATTCAAAGCCGACCAGAAACGGTGGAAAGGAGATCTATATCTCAAAGGGCTTATCTTCAAGCCTAACGGTAAGACATTTAAGCCCTGGTGGACCTGGACAAAAGGGCTTGTATTCCATTCTGGTGATAAAACTGCCGCCAAATACACCATTAAAGATGTTGAAGGTTCGACCTACATGTTCTATGAATGGAAAAGCGGCGACTACGTATTCCGCTATAGAAAACCCTCATATTATGTTCTGAAGAAAGTCTCATCGAAAACTTCAGGACCACTCGACAAAGTGTGGATTTCTGGGCAGGAAGATGAGGAAGATGAGGAAGATGAGGAATTTACCAAACAACTTCCGGCAAGGATTCGACAATTGGATATTGATACGGCAGATCTTGAACGAGTGAAAGAAATTTTCGGTAAACCCATTAAATATATCTGGGGCAAAGAGACCTTTACGGAAGATGACCTACCCAGACAATATATCCTGGATTATCCGAGCGACTTTAGTGTATACATGCGTGGAAACAAGATTATTGAGATTCGACACGGAGATGAGTCAAGCTATGTTTTTCGTGGCCTGCGGACTGGCTCTACCCTTGAGGAAGTTTTTGAAGTAATAGGGCATCCTGAAAAAACTGTCGAGGGCGAAAAAAACTCGTTTGAAGACGGTGTTCTGTACAAAGATATCAGTGGCAGAAAGGGACATTGTTATTATGCCCGCTCCGACCAGGACGTCCGCTTATGGTTCTTAGACTACAAAATAATCGCTATCTATATGACTCGCAGCGACTACAACGCAGGGGCAGCACCGAGAAAAGGATTGCTTGGCCTTGAGCTTAATGACAAGCGTTGGCCGCTTGTGGATGTTGTACCCGGAATGCCTGCAGCCAAAGCAGGCTTGCAAAATGGTGACAAAATTCTAAAGGTTAACGATAAGGATATAACACACATTACAACGATAAGTAACGCTTTAGAAGTTATTCATGGCGAACCTGGTGAAAGAGTGAGGCTAACCGTCCAGCGAGATGGGCAGATTTTAACCTTTGAAGTTGAAAGGTCGAAATAATAGCAAGGATAGCCTGTCTCTTGAAGTCTGTATATGTGTCGTTTCAAAGATATGACGTACGATAATAAAAGAGCTGTACGGAAAGACGTTTATGCTGATTTCTTTTTGTCTTTAGCTTCAGCTTTGGGTTTTTCGCTGGATTTTGAATCTTTAGCTTTTGTTTCTGTTTCCTTTTTCGTTGTATCTTTGCCTGCTGGTTTTTTCTCGCTCTCGGCGGCTTTTTTGTAACCTTCGCTTCTGTAGTCGGTTTGATAGAATCCGGAGC
>CAZHBL010000151.1:0-10135 GCA_964530105.1 uncultured Pirellulales bacterium
TATGTCAGTGCCATTCGTGTCAGGTACTTTTTTCGATGGGGAAAAAACAGGGTTTTACTCTCATTGAGCTGTTGGTAGCGATCTCTGTTATTGCCTTATTATTAGGTCTGCTCTTGCCCGCACTCAACAAGGCAAGAGATTTAGCTCAATGTACTGCATGTCAGGGAAATCTAAAAGGGTATGCCTTGGCAACCCAAATGTATTGTGACGACAACGACGACATGTTCTGCCCCCGGGAGATATGCTACTTTGCCAGCCCCGATCCGCTTCCTGGCGAGGAGGGACTGACAAACCGGATTGGTATGCGTTGGTGTAACGGGAATGTATGTCTCCGTAATCACCCAGAATACGCAGGTCCTTTCTTTAGTTATATGAAGGATGCCAAGGCCTTCATTTGTCCTACTTTTGCGATCCTATCTAAGCATGGTTCTGAGGATCCGTGGTATCAAGAGGACGGGCCCAAGATAACAAACTATCGGCCATGGTACAACTATACGATGAATGGGTATCTGTCCAGCGCCTGGAGTGCAATTCAGCAGACGGTTGTACACAAACGATCTTTTGTGAAGCATCCCGCTCAAACCTACGCCTACGCCGAGGAAAGCCCCCTGGTAGACACGCGCTACCATTCGGCGGGGCTTAATAATCCTTCACTTGATCCGGGGAGCGATGCTATGATTGAAAGCTGGTTCGCAATCGTGGGTCGCAATGCCTGGAAAGTTGTGCCCGGCCAGGATGGTATCAAGTTCTACGATATCATTGCCGGATTCCACCATGCCCCGTCTGGAAACAAATTAGCCGGCAAGGGCAACTGCGCTTTTCTGGACGGGCACGTCGCCGCCCATTCACGCCTGGACACCTTCGGCCTTGCCTGGCCGCACGGGAAGTAGAGACTTTACTGATCTGAAAAACAAAACATGTAAGCTTGCCAAGTATATCACATTCATTTGTGCTTACTTGTCCGACTCTATGAGATTCTGGAAGCTGGGGTGGTTGCGTAAGGGATCCCAGGCCGGATCGAGTTTAAGTAGAGGAATCGATAACAATCTTGGGAAAGACAGCATATATTTGATCTGATCGATAGCTGCATCGAATTCACCAACCTTTATATATACGTACGCAATATCTTTTGCTGCACTGAAATAACTCTGGCTATCCTTATCGTTATGAACCAATTCCACTCCCTTTTTACCTTCACGAATTGCATTTTCTTTAAGGCCCAGGCCGGCATACGCGATGCCAAGTCTGCTGTGGAGCCCAGGACGACTATTCGGATATTCCTTGACTTGGGGTTCAAGGATGCTTCGAGCGTTGTCGTAGTATTTCTCCGCCAAAGCGGTTTTTCCCATATACTCATAGATTTGCGCATAGCATAGAGCATCAAGGAAAGTCAATTCATCAGTAGATGGTGAAAAGAGAGGCAGCCGGGCCAAAGCTTCTTCGTACTTTTGGTCTAAAACATCAAGATCAAACAACTGTTTAACAGCGCGCCACTCATCTGCTAAGTTGATGTACTGAGACGCTCTTTCTAAAACGTCCCGCGCTTCCTTAGTATTGCCTTTCCAAGCCAAATAAAAGCTGGCCTTCCGGTAATATGGAAAATACTCATCAGGTGCCAATAAGATTGCCTGTTCATAGTAAGGTTCTGCTTCTGGGTACTTACGCATGTGCGCAAGAGTGTTTCCTAGCTCATAAGCCAGACGGTAGTCGAGTGGATTAAGCTCGGAAGCTTTCTTGATGTCGGAAAATGCCTGCTCGTGTTTTCCCTGAGCCCTTTGTACATAACCGATCATGGCAAGTAATTGGCTGTTCCTGGGTTGGCTTTTCTGTGCGATTGTTAATTCATCTAAAGCGCGAGCATAGTCCGAACGGCCCCAATAGTAGTAAACACCGCGAGCCCAATGTGCTTCCGGGAGTTCAGAGTCGAGTTCTAAAGCTTTTTCTGATTCTTCCCATGCCCTCTTAAGACATTCTTCGCTTCGGTCATGACGGAACCAATACATCCCGGAATGCGCCTCTGAGAGCCTGGCGTAGGCCAGCGCGAAATTTTCATCCAATTCAACCGCTCTTTCATACATCTGAATAGCTATTCTCAGGTTATCTTCGTCCTGATAGGGTCGCGATGAATAATCATTCCCTCGCACATAGTAATTATAGGCTTCCGTATTTTTCGTTGGTATGGTTGCAAGTAACTGACGCTCCGGTTCGAGCAGCGTAATATCCAGTGCCTGTACTACCTGCTCAGCCACTTCAGACTGAAGGCGGAAAATTTCACTCATGTTATTTTCGTATATATCTGCCCACACATGAGCGTCGTCGGCTGCCTTGATGAGTTGAGGCCTTATTTTTACCCGGCCGTCTGGATCTGATGGTTGCTCACACTGGATTGTACCTTCCAGGATATAGTCAACGCCTAATTCACTGGCGATCTGCTTTGTACTTTTATCACTTTTCTTATATTGCATTGAACTTTGACGTGAAATCACAGCTAATCCATGAATACCTCCTAAGCGAGCAGTGATTTCATCAGTAATACCGTCAGCAAACCATTCCTCTTCAGCGGAACTTAGATTCTCAAACGGCAGAACAACCAGCCGTATCTCACCTGAAGGAGGATGCGTTTGCTGTGTTAAAGCAAACCACATAGCAACGCCAGATAGGACAACGATGATAGTTAGGAAAATCGTCATAGCCTTTCTTCGTAACCTGACAGCAAAAGGCTGTATGGGCGCGATCAGAATTTTGGTGATTTCTATTACCGCATCGGTGATGTCCTCTATCCGTCGGTCGGGATCTTTCTCCAAACAGCGGTGTAGGAGATTGCGAATTTTAGTCGGCGTGTTTTGAGGAAGCATTTCCCAATCGGGCTCGCGTTCGATAATACGTGCTAATGTATCTGTGGCTGTCTCGGCCTCAAACGGCAGATGACCACTCAACATTTGGTACATAATACAACCGAACGACCAAATATCCGTGCGGTGGTCGGTTTCTTTGCCGCGTGCCTGTTCCGGGCTCATGTAAGCCGGCGTACCAATCACTCGGCCGGGATGAGTTTCGGTGACTTCGTCTTTTTTATCTTGTGTTGCAGTTGCCTTGGCCAAACCGAAGTCCAGCACCTTGACTCTGCCTTCTGGTGTGATCTTTATATTGCCGGGTTTGAGGTCTCGATGAACGACACCCTTTTTATGTGCTGCTGAGACGGCCTCGGCGATTTGCCGGGCGATTGAAAGAGACTCTTCTAACTTGAGTGGCTCACGGGCTATACGCTCTGCGAGTGTCTCGCCCGGGACGTATTCGAGAATCAAATAACCGGACTTATCTTCTTCAATGATATCGTGGATGACAGCGATATTCGGGTGATTCAACGAGGCCAATAGTTCGGCCTCACGCCTGAAACGAGTCCGGGCGACCGAGTCACCTGCCACAGAAGCGGGTATGCTCTTGATAGCAACTGAACGCTTGAGCTTAGTGTCACGGGCCAGATATACTACTCCCATTCCCCCTCGGCCGATTATGTTTACAATTTCAAAGCTACCAACTTTCTTTCCTACAAGATCCTGTTCATTCGTTATATCTTCAAAATCACTCTGGTCGGCCTGAAAAATCGAATCGAACAATGTGTCGATTTCCTGCAGGTCTTGTATTCGTTTTTTGAGTTGAACCTCGTGTTGTGGAAACTGCCTGACAAATTCATCTATATCAGGCTGCCGGCCTCGCAAGTACACATCGATGAATTGATTCAATGCCTCTTCCAGAGTAGCTGACCGATTGTCATTCATATGTGTCGACATTAATCTTTACCATAAGCGATAGTCAGTGCCGTCATCGCACGAGATAAAAGCATTCCCACGGCCTCTGTGCTCTTGCCTAATCTTTCTGCCATTTCGGCGTACGAGAGACCCTCGATTCTCTTTAGTACGATGACTTTTTTGTGTTCCGGCTTTAATTCATCCAAAGCCTTCTCCAGTCTATCCAACGCCTCTTTTTTACACATGATGACGCTCGGCGTCGTAATACTTACGGGTCCGACGGCACCAGCAAAAGCGTCCTCAGTATTACCCCTTCCTTCTTTAAACGGAATTTCTTTGCGAATATCACGCTTGTCGGCGTAAAATTCATCAAAAATATCATGAAGCTTGTTCTCTGCTATCCTGGACAGCCACCGCAGAAAATCTCCCTCGTTTTTATATGTGAAGTCCTTCAAGCCTCCCATAGCCAGAATAAGAGCATCCTGGACAACATCAACCGAATCGAGCTTGGATCGGAGCTTTTGATCTAAACGAAACCTAATAATCCGCCGCACTCGTTCGCTATAAACGCTGCAGAGCTGATTTAGAGCAGACTCGTTTCCTTCCTTGGCCAAAACGATCAGGTGTTGGGTATTGTGATTGTTAATAGGCCTCAATTTTCGCTAACCTCAGGAACTCAAAGATATTACATGAATTATACCATTTTTTGAAAAACTTGTCAATTTAATCGTTAGGTTTGTCACGTTTCTCCGTTTGTAAAAGTAGGGCCAATGAGCCCAAAGAATCGATTCTTTAGCAAAATAATTTTCGTGAACAAAGCAGCACGCAGTGTGCGGCATGAAAATACTAACAAGCTGTGAAAGGACAGTAAGATGAAAAAGGTAATTTTACTCACATCTCTTTTGATATTGGGATCGATTACAGGAATTGCCAAGGCAGATTATGTCTTCGGTACACCCACGAATCTGGGATCGACAGTCAACTCAACAGCATGTGAGCAAGGAACGAGTATCTCGGCCGACGGGCTGGAGCTTTATTTCGCTGATCACGGTGGCTCGCCATTACGTCCCGGTGGCTATGGCGGTGGAGATCTATGGATGACGAACCGACCGACGAAAGACGATCCCTGGGGTGTCCCGATAAACCTCGGGCCGGTGGTCAACAGTTCCGCTAATGACGAGTTCCCGAGCCTCTCTGCCGACGGCCTGTCGCTCTACTTTTCCTCCACTCGAGACGGAGGATCAGGCGCTTTTGACTTATGGGTCACAACCCGTCAAACAAAAGTCAGTCCCTGGGGTGACCCGGTGAATCTTGGATCAACGGTGAACTCAAAATATTCAGAGGGATGCCCGAGCATCTCAAGCGACGGCTTGTCTTTATACTTTTCCGATTTTCAAAGCTTCCGGCCTGGTGGGTATGGTATGTGGGACATATATGTAACGACACGGCCAACCGTGTCCGATCCCTGGGGCGCCCCAGTGAATCCGGGGCCGAATGTCAATAGTTCGGTAATCGACACTGGCCCTAACATCTCAGCCGACGGTTTAACGCTGTTTCTAAATTCTACCCGTTCCGGCGGATCTGGCAGTTCAGACCTCTGGATGGCGATACGGAAAACGCAAGATGCTGACTGGGAACCGCTGGTCAATCTTGGGCCAACGGTCAACAGAAGCGGTTATGAAGCTACACCGGACATCTCGTCAGACGGATCGACCCTCTACTTTTGCTCAGAACGCCAAGGTGGATTCGGTGATGTGGATCTGTGGCAGGTGTCAATCGAACCAATAGTCGAACTGAACGACGATGGAATTGTCGATGCTACCGACATGTGCATCATAGTCGACCATTGGGGCGAAGACTGCCCCTTCTGCGATATCGGCCCCATACCCTGGGGCGACGGCGTCGTCGATGTCCAGGACCTGATCGTTCTTTCGGAGCATTTGTTTGAAGAAGTACCACTGCCTGACGAATTAGTCGCATACTTGAGGCTTAATGAGCAAGAAGGTGATACTGCATCCGATAGCGCCAGAGATAATGCCGGCTTACTTTTCGGCGGCCCGGTGTGGCGACCTGACGAAGGTAAAAAAGATGGCTCACTTCAACTCGACGGAATTGATGATTATATAAGTATTCCCTATGTCTTGGATCCGTTAAGTGGTGCATTTACGGTTTGTGCCTGGATTAACGGAGGCGCTACCGGGCAAGTGATAGTATCTCAAACAGATGGTACCGGTTACGGTAGCACATGGCTTGGTATCGATCCAACAGATGGAAAACTGATGACCAACTTATGTTTCTTTGAATTAATATCCGAAAAAGTCATCACCGATGGTCAATGGCATCATGTCGTACTTGTCTGGAACGGATCGCGAAGAAGCTTATACGTCGATGGGCAAGAGGTTATATCTGATGCCAGTGATTTTAACGCCCTGTCCACAACCGGCGGCATGTACCTCGGAGCCGGCAAGAATCTCGACGCCGGAACTTTCTTCTCCGGCATAATTGACGATGTCCGCATCTACAACGTAGCTCTGAGCACAGAAAAAATCGCGGCGTTGGCACAGTAGGCCACAGAAAGAAACAAACGCTTGTAATATTAAAAGAGCTGACGATTTAAAATAGTTGTCAGCTCTTTTTTTGGAAAACCAGGGATAGTCCTACTGTCCCTAATAAAAACCTCTAATAAAAACTTAGTTCTGCGCTAGTTCTGCGATTCTTTTATGGGTGGGACTATGCCTTCGGCCAACAGGTACCATCCGACATCAGTAATGACAATCTCGCTGACCGAACCCGTCGGGACAGCGTTCATTTCATAACGTTTGGTGATTGGCGTATTATCAGCCTGACCCAGCAGTCCGGCACAGATATCGCCGTGGGAAACAATCGCCACCGTCCGGCTGGGATACTTCTTTGTCAGACCGTCAATCGCATCTACTGCCCTGGCGACGCCGTCGGCAAGAGATTCGCCTCCTTCCGGTCGAGGATCGCGGCCCGCCGCCCATTGCTTTTGGCGCCAGGACCATGTAACGGGTTGGCCATCCGGCGTTTTGTCGCCCGTTATCGATGCGAACGATTTGTCTTGTGAATAGTGCTCTTTAAGACCGATTGCTTCGCCGATCACATCGGCGGTCTGGCGCGTCCTTCCGGTCGGCGAGGCGATCACCGCAACAACCGCTTTATCTTCGAGATACTTCCCGGCCGAGGCCGCCTGACTTAAGCCCTTTGGTGTCAACGAGTCCAGTTTCTCCTGAGGAGTGTCCGCCGGGTGTGGAACGTTCTTGTAAGACTCGCCGTGCCTGACGACATAAACGCGAAGAAGCACGCTGCCCTTGACATCCGGTGTCGCCCGTTCATGCGCACCTTTCGTGCTACAACCACATAGCAGCAGGCCGACCAGCCAGAGAATTGTCATTGCTTTCATGTATGATTTCATTTCTGTTTCCTTTCCGGGCCCAGCCGTCTTATGGAGTAACCATAGATCGACCACATGGACTACCCATTACGTCGCCACGTCATGGCGGAGTGGGCGAACTCATGCTATCTCTTTCAGCATGAGCTGTCAAATATTACGTTTCTTCTTTTTTCTTCGCGGATATAAAGTAGCAAAAAAATACATTATCACAGTATAATCTGAACAAAACCGTATGGGCGGTTTTTTCTGCCTATACGGCTTTCTTTACAGATATGGCGGTCATTCCAGATCCGCCAGGCCTCCACGGCGCCGGCGAGGACTATCCGATGCACAATATCAATTGGAACAACTGCCGGATTTTCATCCTGGGGCTGTACGATATGGCCAAAGGCATATTCAGGCCCATTAAAATTGTTTTAAGATATCTATAATTTTGGCTTTTAGTCTTTTAATCACTATATTTTATATAGGAGTGATAAAAGCATTTAGCATATATATTACTCCGGGGATAATACACATAATCGTTGTGACGACTGCTTGAAGAACGTCCAATAGATTGAGCACCGTCGAGTCGGGCTGAAGGGTCTGTTTTCGTGTGAACCTCTCAATAGTTCACAACCATTTGCATGGTGCTGCGAATAAGAATTATTCGTATAAAGCTGAATGTGAAGTACAACACGAACGATTGAAAAATAATAACCTCGTTGTGCATTGCGCAACAAAAGAAGGAGTATTGCTATGGCCTCATATATAAAAATAAGATTGTTGTTGGGATTGGCAGCCATATTTGTATTTGTATATATTCTCGACGGCCTGCCTTGCTTTGGCGATGCTAATGAGATTGACGGAGCGGCAAGCGGCATCCACATCTTCACGAACAATTGCAATTCACAGGCATCTTCTAATAAGATTAGTTTCGGGCAAAGCCTCGTCATACCCAAACTGTCAATCTCCGAGCTCGATAAGATCAATATTGCGAGCATCTTTCCGAGTTCAATGTTTGAGAAAGTAGAATCCATTGGCAGAAGGCACATTCCGGCTGATAATCAAAAAGCAAATCAGTACATTGTCAGAGAAGGCGATTCCTTATGGAGCATCGCCGCCGATCAGCTCGGAAATGGAAGCAGATACAAAGAGATTAGCAAACTTAATGCCGACGTCCTAAAAAACGATAACGATCTGACCATAGGGATGCAATTGAGCCTGCCGGATCGATAAGAAGCGGCAAGTGCATTTAGTTTTCCTATCGATTATCCGGTCTAAGCGGGCACTTCTAATCTGCGAACAACTTCCATGCAGCACTCGAATGAGAACCTTAATCGTCAGGCCAGCGCTTCTTTGCAAAATTGAACGCACTTGGTAACTTCAGCCACATCGTCCGAGCCTTCGGGCACCCTGTATTCAAGCTCAATGTCGCCTGGGAACGTCCATTTTTCTCTTTTCATTAACTGTAGAATCAAAGCCACGGGTGTATCTCCCTGGCCGAACGGCATGTTGGGGCCGTTATTGACCTTCCGGTCCTTCAGATGAAGGCTCAAGATACGGTCATGGTACTTTTCGATGATGGGAATCGGTGATTCGCTGGTGCCGGCGACATAATGACCCACGTCGAAGTTTATACCAAGGTATTTCCCGTAGGACAAAATTGGTCCGGCGTACGTTTCCGGAGTCATTTGAGTATGGTTATGGAAGCCGATCATAATCTTGTGCTTATCGGCAATAGGTCCGAGCCTCCTGGCTGCTTGTTCCGAAAGCTCGCGAGTGATTCCCCTGGCGCCGAGAGCTTTGGCTACGTTGAAGTAATAGTCAATTTCCCCGTCCGTCATATTCGAATCGCCGATGCTGCCGAACTTGACGATATGAATATTTACGCCCGCGTCATTATACATCTTGCGGAGGGCATGATATTTGTCCATCGAAACCGATAAGCGCCAGTTAAGCATCTCTTCCTGCCTTTGCTGCCGGGCTTTCTGCTGCTCATCTGTCATTTGTCCCCGGCGGGGTCGTGGACCTCCACCGCCGGTCGGTACTCCGGCAAATTGCTCGGCCGGCTCGCCCATAAGCTCGATTGAACTTAACCCACACTGAACGAGGTATTTGAGAAGGTCCCCGGCAGTGCCTGGCATGCTGCGGAAACTGTAGGTAATCGCCCCGATTTGTACACCGTTGAAATTGGAATTCGGTTTGCTCGCCGACATATTGCCTGTGCCGGCCAGGGCATATCGGCCCATCATCGCAGAGGCGGCAAAAGCCGCAGCTCCGCCCATAAATCTACGCCTTGAAACTGTTGTTTCGCTCTGTTCGTTCATGGCTCTATCTCCAAAGTTATTTATTGATTAATTCGTCTATTTCGCTCAGATGCAGTTTGAAATGCCGCGGGAAATCGACGACCATATCTTCGAGCGATATCTCCTCGTTCAGGCCGGAAATCCAGACATTATCCAGCTTTTCAGGGTTAATATTGCGAATAACGTGGACAATGTGAATATTAGTGCTTTTCCACAATTGAACCAGCTCGTCCCAGTCTTCCTGCTGATAGCTCTGAATGGCGATCCATCGGTCGTTGTTGCCGTGGGTTGCATAGCACGGAAAAATCAGGGGGCTCTTCTGGTACTGGAGATGGATGATTCTGTGCGTATTGTTGGATGCCGAATCCACCATGTGCCCTGTAATCTGTTTGATGGTGCGGTTTTGACTGTTTCGCCGTTCGGTAATTACGTCATTACCGAGGGCCGATAGTTTCGGTTCCCATTCTTCAATCAGTAACAAAAGCTCTTTGCATATCGGTTCAAATTTACTCATAATCGCTTCTCTCCCTTATAAGCTGAAATTGTGCCGGATATTTATTCCCCTCTGTTTGTACGGAGGCGTTTTCCTGTTTCCTTATCCCAGATAACAGTGCGCACCTTCATGCGGTGGTCGCCGTGGCAGTCCGTGCAGACAATTTTATCAGGATTGGTCTTGTCGGAATTGC
>CAZHBL010000152.1:0-10120 GCA_964530105.1 uncultured Pirellulales bacterium
CGTGCTTTTGGAGCAATGTCAAGTACTGTCGATAAACCACCTGTATGGTCGTAATGGCCGTGACTAAGTACGATCGCATCAGCCTGTGCCAAGTCGATGTTGAGTACCTTTGCATTTTTAACCAGAAGATCGCTCTGACCCGTATCGAAAAGAATATGTCTATTGCCATATTCGATCCAGAATGATAAACCGTGCTCAGCCAACAACCCCTGGCTGGACATCGTGTTTTCAACTAACGTAGTGATGCAAATATCCGGACCCATAAGAAGTAATCCGCGTCTCGACTGAATATTTTGCTCCAAAACCCTTGTCGGATCTTTCAACTCACCACTGCAAAAGAGGCAAATCTTTTCCTGCTGAATCAGTGGTCACAGATATTATTCCCTGTTTCAAGCGTGTTATTTAAATAAGCTGACACAAGTTCTTCAGGAGGTTGATCGGATGCTCCCACAACAACTTTAATGTTATTCTGAGCAAAAAGCTGCTGGGCGCGTTGCCCCATGCCGCCTGCGATGATCACGTCGGCTTTCTGCTCGCCAAGCCATTTCGGCAGCACGCCCGGCTCGTGAGCCGGCGGCTGTAATTTTGCAACGTTAGCGGTCTCCCCGGTCTGCTCGTTCACATCAACCAAGGCAAATTCTTCACAGTGACCGAAGTGAGCTGAAAGTTTTCCGTCTGTTATTGGAATTGCAATTCTCATTGTACTTTTTTCTCCTTATTAACATTAATGTAATTCTCTTTGCGAGAGGCATTGGAAACTTGTGCGCCGGTTTGAACTTGCTTTCCGATATTTAGCAACAGTTCAAAGACTGAACTGATAGCATCGGCGGTGAGACTTTGGCGGGCAGCATCTACGAACGGCCTGCCTAAGTCACAGGCATGAGCCAGCGCAGGATCCATCGGGATCTTACCCAGAAAAGGCACGCCGAAGTCCACGGCCATCTGCCTGCCGCCGTCGCCCGCGAACACCTCTATCCGCTGATTACAATGCGGGCAAACAAAACCGCTCATATTCTCAATCACTCCCAGGACCGGCAGGTTCAACTGCCTGCAAAACGTAATGCACTTTCTGACGTCCACGACAGCGAGCTGCTGGGGTGTCGTGACAATAACGGCCCCGTCAATCTGACCGAGGAGCTGAGCTATGGACAAAGGCTCATCACCCGTCCCGGGCGGACAATCGACGACGAGATAGTCCAGATCGCCCCAGCAAACATCCGTCACAAATTGTTTTATGACGCTATGTTTCATGGGACCGCGCCAGATAAGAGCATCGTTCTCATTCTGCAATAAGAATCCGATGCTCATAATTTTCAGCGTGTCACTGTAAACAACGGGCAGCATCTTATCACCCACCGCCTGCACGTTCATACGTTCAAGATTCAAGAGTTTCGGGATGCTCGGCCCGTGAATGTCAATATCCAGCAGCCCGACGTTTTTGCCTCGCATTGAAAGCCAGACCGCCAGATTAACAGCAATGCTGCTTTTGCCGACGCCGCCTTTGCCGCTCAAAACAAGGAACTTGTGTTTCACGTTTTCCATTATTCTGCTCCTTTGTTACTCGCCGTTCCCTTCTAACGCGCCCAATACCGATTCCCACAGGGAAATGATATGATCCTTCAAACCGCCGTTTGAGTACTCGATAACGCTCTTGCCGGCTACCTGGGCCTTCGTCACCGCCGGATCGTATGGAATGTCACCTATCGTTTTCAGTTTCCACTTGCGAGCCGTGCTGCGTATTTGCTCTGCGAGTTCCTGGTTTATATCAAACTTATTGATACAAATCACGGTCAGGATCCCGAAATGCTTTGTTAATTCAACCACCCTGGCGATATCGTGCCGGCCTGAGAGTGTCGGCTCGGTGACTGCTACGACCAAATCCGCTCCGGCGATAGATGCGATCACCGGACAGCCGATACCTGGCGGGCCATCTACGATAATCAGATCATTGTTCTGTTCACCGGCGATTCGTTTCGCTTCTTTACGTATCAGACTAACCAGCTTACCGCTGTTCTCCTGGGCAATCCCCAGTCTCGCATGAACCATGGACCCGAATCTTGTTTCGGATATGAACCATTGGCCGTTGACAGCATCCTCAAACTCAATCGCATTAACCGGGCAGAAATAAACACAGACGCCGCATCCTTCGCACGAGATCGGATCAATCGTGTAGGTTTTCCCGACTATATCGTTCCCGGGACCATTAAACAGGACAGCATCAAAATTGCAAACCTCCCGACACCGGCCGCAGCCGATACATTTTTCGGCAACAATCGACGCCAGTTTGCCGCCGCTAAAATCATGCGTTTGTTTTACATCCGGATCTAACAGCAAATGCAGATCCGCCGCATCCACATCGCAATCGGCCAGGACCGCGTTATTCGCAAGGGCCGCAAACGATGCGACAATGCTCGTCTTGCCTGTGCCGCCTTTACCGCTAATTACAACTATTTCCTTCAACTTCGTTTCCCCTCGGTATCTGTACCTTCTTTTTCCCTTTTATAACGTATAAACCGGCTAAATTATGATCTCGGGTATGGAATATCTCCGCACCCTTAATTCCTAAATAATATTCTGTTCGAATAGAAAAATACTCAGCAATTGTTCTCTCAATATCCTTTAAGCCTATATGCCTAATCTTGTTTACATAGGAGGCTGGATTTCCGGCTTTTTCCTTAAAGAATTCAGACTCCGGATTCAGCAGCATAACCAAAAGTTTGCCGTGTCCTCTCAGGACGCGGGCGGTTTCTTTAACAGCCTGCTCATACTTTTCAATAAACTGAACAGAGGCAACATAAATAACCGCATCGAAACAAGATTCCGGAAAAACCATATTTTCTGCCGAGCATGCCACAGTTCTTAAACTACCCGATGCCCGGTTCAAGGCCTCTTTGGAAATATCCAAACCGGTAATGTTAAAACCATGCTCGGCCAAACCTGCCTCTATAATCGCCTGCCCACAGCCAACACTTAAAACATCCTTAGCTCCTTTTAATTCCTGCAAAGCGTATTCTAACTCGGCTTTGAAAACCTTTTTCCAAAATTCAGTCCTGCAGGATTGTAAATACTTGTCCATATAGCCAACTCTGCGCTTACTCGAAAAACTTTTCGCGCCACCACAGGAAGTGTCCCCAGAGATTATCAAGTTCATATTTATCATCCTTCGGAACGCCGGGCCAGGATTTGATGCCATCTAACAACATCTCACAGGGTTCGTCTTCCACTAAAAGTTTATACGCACATTTGACAAGCAAGAACTTCCTATGGGCATCGCTGTCGTTCGGATTATGGTCCGGGTGGAACTGCAAGGACACTTGTCTATACGCCTTTTTCAATGCTTCTTCACTTGCATTTTCTTCAACACCGAGAACTTTCCGTGCAGCACAGCGGGCTTTCAAGTCACTGGATATTCTTTCTCCGAATTCGTAATTGTCCCTGTTCATTGAGCTTTTCTTTAAAGTCCTCTAAATCGTCACAGAGTTTTGAAAAATGCTCTTTGTATTCTTTCAATACATCTACAATCATTTTGCCGGACGAATATGCCTCGGCGATGCGCCTATCGTCCGGCAACTTCATAACAACAGCTACGTTTTCATCTTGGCAGTATTTTTCCACGTCTTCAGTGCCGATACCGTGCCGGTTAATGACAACGGCAAAAGGCAAATTCACCTGGCGGACTAACGCGACAGCCAATTTCAAATCATTCAGGCCAAAGGGCGTTGGTTCGGTCACAAGCAGGACGAAATCCGTATCTTTGATCGCTTCCACGACCGGGCAAGATGTTCCCGGCGGAACGTCGATGATCGCCAGGCACTCTCGGCGTATATACTTTTTGACTTCCTTTATGAGGGTCGGTGTTCGTACATGGCCTATGTTCAGTTTTCCGCCGACAAAATCGATCCCGCCGGCCTTGCCGGACTCGGCGGTGCCAATCTCCAGCGGTTTTGGTATTATAGCTTCATCAGAGCAGATGCGGAAACAACCGCCGCAGGAGTGGCAAAGCTGTTCGAACGTCAACACACTCTCTTTAATGCAGACGATGGCGCCGTGCTGGCAGATTTGTCCGCACTTACCACAGGCCGTGCATTTTTCCGAATCGACCTGCGGGACGTCTATCGTAACCTGTCGGCTGACGGTAATCTGCGGCCTCAAGAAAATATGGCCGTTCGGCTCCTCAACGTCGCAATCGAGATACTGGATCTTCCGCCCCGATTCGCAGGCTGCCCAGGCGAGATTGGCAGCAATCGTGGTCTTGCCTGTTCCGCCCTTGCCACTGGCAACAGCAACAACGAAGTCATCCGGCATCTTAGTTATCCATACCAAAATGAGACTGGACGCTCGGCCCGTCCACCGCGGTTAGTCCACCGCTTCTGAACAACTCAACAGCTTCGGCAACCGTTCCTGTCACACCTATATAAAGTTTTATGCCGGCAGTACTGAGAGTACGCTGAGCGTTCGGGCCGCAGTTACCCGTCAGTATCGCTTCGACGCCCTGGTCGATGACGAGCCTGGCCGAACCAATACCCGCCGCACCACCAGCAACATTTTCATTTGCGACGGCGGCAAAATCCATCGTTTCAGGATCGCCAATGAGAAAAAAAGCTGCCCTTCCAAATCGTGGATCAACCTTAGAATCCAGGTTCTCCCCTGTCGACGTCACTACAATTTTCATATTTCGCTTCCTTGTCTTAGAAACAGTGGCTCATTATTTTTGGATTTCGGCCTCGAGCTGCTCGATGCGTTTGTTGATCTCGCCAAGTTCATCCTGGAAATACTCCGCCTGCTTTTTAAGGTCGCCAAGTTCCTGTTCGGCCGTCATTGTCGGTCCAAACGGTCCGGCAACAGGCGCGTAAGAAGCGGCGGGACCGCCCCAGGCCGGATTACCAATCCCCGCCCTGGCCCAGCCGGGCAAGCCTGTAGCATGGTACCAGTGTCTCCGGCCGCGACCGCCACCCCGGCCCCAAAAACAGCGACCACCTCTATAATTCATAAAACCAGGTGCAGGGTAACCGGCACAATGTCCGGCAGCCCTTCCCGTCATTGGTCCTACTCCGGCAGGACCTGTTCCGTCTCCGCGTGGCATAGTAAAGCTCCTTTCAAATTTAAAATTGTTCCCTTGTTATTCCTAGCCCGTATGCGTTCGGTTTCCTTTCGGTATCAGTGTCGACTTACCTAATGAGAGTTTCAAGTTATCACACAAACACGGCTACCTTTATATATTATGGGCATATGCCCATAACTGTTCAAGGAAAATTCTACAAAAAATAAAATAATTCACCAATTGCCGGCTTTTTCTGGAGATAAGACCTTATAAATATGGAAAAAAACGCGTGCAATCAACACAATTCCGGTTAAAATTGCCGCATTGGCAGTGTTTTGCCACGGAAAGAAAATCGGAATACAATCAAAAGCTCATAATCTCTACCGGCGCAGGTCAGAAGCCTGGACACCGGCAATAGTAAATGGAGATCGATATGAAGGATGAAATGATTATGGAGACGATTTTAGAGACAAACATAGGCAACAGGCCGCCGAGCCGAGGCAAAGTTCGCGACATTTATGATCTCGGCGATAAATTGCTCATCGTGGCGACCGACCGGCTTAGTGCTTTTGATGTCGTGATGACGAACGGCATACCCTATAAAGGAATCGTGCTGACACGGATTTCGCGTTTCTGGTTTGATTTTCTCAGCGACATCGTCGAGCATCATCTAATCAGCGACGATGTGGCCCATTTCCCGAAGCCGTTCTGCAACTACTCCAAACAGTTGGCCGGGCGGAGCATGCTGGTAAAGAAGGTCGAAGTGCTGCCGGTCGAGTGCGTCATTCGAGGGTATCTGGCGGGCTCGGGCTGGAAGGAATACCAGCAAAACGGCACGGTTTGCGGGCAGAAGCTGCCGGCAGGTCTAAAGCAATGCGAAAAGTTGCCGGAACTAATTTTCACGCCCGCTACAAAGGCAGAGAGGGGAACGCACGATGAGAATATCAGCTTCGAGCAGTGTGTGGATATCATCGGCGAAGATGCGGCGGGTTATGTACGCGACAAAAGTACCGAGATCTTCGAGAAGGCCGGCGAATACGCCGAGAGCCGGGGAATTATCCTAGCCGATACGAAGTTCGAATGGGGATACACGGACGATAAGATAATTTTGATAGACGAGGTTCTAACGCCGGACTCTTCACGGTTCTGGCCTGCGGATAAATACCAGGCCGGAAGGGACCAGGAGAGCTTCGACAAGCAGTTCGTCCGCAATTATCTCGAAAGCATCAACTTCGACAAATCCGGTCCCGGCGTAGAGTTGCCCGAAGATATCACGGCAAAGACCAGCGACAAATACATCGAGGGCTACGAACGCCTGACCGGCAGGAAGTTCCCAAAAGAGTCGTTCTGACAGATCGGGTCTTTTTTAGATAAAGTTTCCCGCCGAAGAACTCGGTTCCGGGAAAGATTGGGATTTTAAAATATCACTTTAATCAGTGCTCGCTGGTTCGAATACAACCGTTGGCTTTCCGGTGATTTGCGATCTGGTGATTATCCTTCTTGCAGGAACTGAGGATTGCAGAATTTTAAAGAAAATTTATTTTCTCACAATTCTCTCATCATTACTTTGTCAATATTACAGCGAACAAAGCCGACAGTTTGCGGCCGACCTGACCGCGATGGGGCGCTGCTCGGCAAGGAGGTGGAAAGCGAAGGTGACGATGATGATTAAAGTCAGGAAAAGTACTGACGTATCGTCTCTTCAATGTTAAGATATGCACCGCTTAGCAGCGGATATCTGCTGCTCAACGGTTTTTCACTGTTATTGTGTGCGGTCGGAAGCATTTGCACGTGAGACGAGAACCGTATTCCGTCAGGGAGACCATACGGTAAACTATTATTGCAGGAATATGCCAAATGCAAGTTATCATAGGTAACAGATTCAGATGCGTTCTGTTTGCGACATTTTCTGTATTACTCTTATGTTGTTCGGCAGGCTTCTCGGCAATCATTGCCGAGGGAGTCACGCTGGTACCGTTGACAGATGACGGCAAATCAAGGGCCGTAGCCTGGGCCTGGCACGGCGACTGGGTGGCCTTTGTGCGACAGGTGGGTGACTCGTCCCAATGGCAACTACACGTCATGAAGGCCGACGGCACTGAAGCCAGGCCTGCCTGTCCGGCGGGAGATGTGTTTTTTGCCGAGTGGTCCTGGGCCGGCGACCGCATCGCATATGAATTCTCCAACGCAACTGAGGACGAAAGCCAGGGAGCGGCCTATATTTATGATATCAGCCAGAACCAATCCGCCGCCATTTCCCCTCCATATCGAAGAAGTAATTTCGACGCCGACGATGGGCCCTACTGGTCGCCCGATGATCGCTACCTGGCCTACAAAGTCCGCGTGGGCCTGACGGAAACGAGGCAGATCTGGCTCTACGACTCCGTTACCGAAAGAACCTGGCATTTGTTGCCCGAGCGAGGCCAGGGAAAACACCCGCAATGGAGCGCCTCTCTGCCGCCGAGGCTAAGCCTGCTCGTGGAGTCCAGCGGCAACTTTGATGTGGTCACCGTCAATCCCGACGGAACCGGCCTTGTCATGATAACCGACATCGGGAGTGAATCACTAAAGGCAGGAGACCCGCGCTGGTCTCCCGTGGATGATATCGTGTCCTTCACCTTCGATAAGGACATGACGCAAAGCGAACGCGGACAACGCTGCGATGCATGGGTAGCCCGCGCTGACGGGAGCGATGCCAGAAATTTGACCAGGGCGAGCACGCCCGCCACGGAAAACCAGCTTGAGCTTGATGACCCGCACTGGTCCTGGGACGGGCGCTACATATTGTCCAAGGGCGACCGTTTTGACATCCAGGGTAACGGCATCGACACGCTGTATCTTATAGATCCCAACAGCGGTGGATACAAGGTACTTTTGACCAGCTATCCGCGAAAGGATGGAATACTCGATGACTTCGAGGCAATGAAATGGTCCTATGACAGCACGAAAATCGCTTTTCTGACCAAACGCTCAACGGTTCGGAACTGGGGTCCTGATTCGCGAGAAGAGAACCGGCGGACGGCACTAACCGTTTATGACATGACCACGGGGAAGGCCGAGGACCTTCTGCTGTTGAGCGAAGAGCAGGACCGCAAGCGGATCGAAGCCAGCGATGATCGTGATGACGGCGTGGTCAACATCTCGTGGTCACCGGACAGCCGATCGCTGCTTGTCACGATATCGAAAATTATCAGCATAGCCGACCGGATTCTGCAGCCGGATGTTTATCGTGTGGACCTGCCGGAGCGCCTTATCAGCCCCACGGCCCAGGCCTGTGACGGGCCACCAATGGGCCGGGCCGCGTCAATGACGACCGACGTGAAATCGCCCGGAGAACAGCAGGAGCAATCCTCCGCCGGCATTACACCGGAGCCTACCGCTCCGGCATCTTTCGCAGACGAGTCCGGCATTATCACCCGGACGATTGAGCCGTTGCATATGACCGTGGAAGAAGCACTTGCATCGTTACCGACCAAGTACAATCAATATGTCACTGCGAACACATCCCGCAATCTGATGCTGTTCATGGGGCCGGCCGAGCTTCTGGCCGAGCTGCAGGCGAATCTGAAACTGATTGACACCCCAGCCAGCCAGATTCTTGTCGATTTGTTGGCCGTGGAACTGACCGACGAGGCCAACCGTGAGCTTGGGCTGGACTGGACCTACGCCGAGGGACGGTTCGCTATGTTCCAGCCGATGGGTAACGCGATTCGTGATCTGAGCCCGGACGCTTCATTAGACGGACTTACCACATACCCCGGAACCGGCCAGGTCTTCTATCAGGGCGTGGGAAAATTGCCTCGTGAGTTCTTCGTTCGTCTGAACGCACTGGTCCAGGACGGCAAGGGCACGATTCTGACCAACCCGCGTACGGTCGCGGTCAGCGGTCTGGAAGCCTCAATTCAGATTCGCAAAACGCTGAACTATTTCTTTAATGAAGGATATGACGTATCCGGCCGGCCCATCGTTAAGAAGAGCGATATCTCGGCCGATACCCAGGGCCGCATCACCCCCACCCTTTTAGCGGACGGCCGAATCAGCATGGTGGTCTCGATCAAGGTAGGGAGCTTCACTTTTACACCGGACGCCGGCCTGCCGGAACAGGTCAATCGGGAATCAACGACTACGGTTATCGTTCGAGAAGGCCAGACTCTGGTGATAGGCGGTCTGCGCCAGCAAGAAATGAGCGAAGCCGTTATCAAAGTGCCGATCCTGGGCGATATCCCGATCATCGGACTTTTGTTCAGGAAAACCCAAAAGGCGACTCGAAACAGCGTGCTGACGCTATTCATCACGCCGCAGGTCCTTCTCCCCGATGCCCCGGCGCCGGACTGGCCGCAACTGGACGCCGACGACCATACGATACAGCCTATTATGAGTGAGACCCCGTCGCAAAATGGCAAGCGCAGCAAAGACTGACCACAGGTTGTGATGCAGAGGCAAGGAAATACTGACACGATTTGCCTCAGCCGATAAAATGTATATGATGCCGCTGCAGACGGCGGCTTTACAGGTGGACATGAAGATGCGTTTACTGGTAGTAGAAGACTATCGGCCTTTGCAGCAATCACTCACAAAGGGTCTGCGCGAGGCCGGCTTTGCCGTGGATACCACGCGCGACGGCAAGGAGGGTCTGTGGTACTCAACAAACAACGATTATGATGTTATCATCCTCGACCTTATGCTGCCCGGCATGGATGGGCTTGAAATCCTCAGGAAGATGAGAACTCAAGGCAAAAAATCTCACGTGCTGATTCTGACGGCCAAAGACACCGTTCAAGACCGCGTCAACGGCCTGGATCTCGGCGCCGACGACTACCTGGTCAAGCCGTTCGCTTTCGAAGAACTCATGGCGCGGGTTCGTGCCCTGCTGCGCCGCAGCTACCGCCAGAAGAATCCCAGCATTAAAATAAAGGACCTGCGGCTCGACCTTACCATGCAGAAAGTTTGGCGCGGCCGAGAGGAACTCCAGCTTACGCCGCGGGAATACGTACTCCTTGAATACCTCGCAATGCGTGCCGGCCAGATGGTATCCCGCTCGGATATATGGGAACACGTCTACGAGTTCAGCTCGTCGGC
>CAZHBL010000153.1:0-10115 GCA_964530105.1 uncultured Pirellulales bacterium
CTTTGAACAAATATCTCATTGATGAACAGCGAAAAGAAACGGCTCAAAAACGCATCCCTCAAGCCAAACTGGTCCCGTTAGACATCAGCAATCCGCCCGTTTTGCCGCAAAAGGTTAGCCAACTTGAGCCGGAGCAATGCTTTGACTATGCGTGGAAGACCGACCTGCTGGAACGGGCCCTGGCCGAGTTAAAACAGTGGTATTTCGGACGGGCGATGGAAACGCATTGGTACCTTTTCCGAGATCGTCTGCTACGGCCAAGCCTGGAGGGGCTTGAAGCTCCTGCTTTTTCTCAGTTGTGTAAGCAATACGGAATAGAGGACGAGACTAAGGCGTCTAACATGCTGGGCACGGTCAAGAGACAATTTCAAAAAATATTGACCAAGCACGTTCGCCAGACCGTCCTGTCGGGTGATGTAGCTGAATCTGAGCTGGAAGAAATGTTCAAATTCCTGAAAAAATAATGCAGGCAATAAGATTTTTTTACGGATAAAGGGATAGTATGATCCGGTTAATCCCATTGACTGATGAAATGCCAGTACTATTGAAAATACATATTTGAGAATTCGCAAGGGCAACATGAAAGACGATGATTCCATATTTGGTGCTTCACCCGAAGGGCTTGAACGGTTTATGTTTGAAGCGTGGGAAAATCCCGAACCCGACCAGCAATCCCAGCCCACGGTTGCTGCCCGGATGCTCATGGAACAGCCCGGCGGGCAAATCGACCGGTACAAGCTGCTCAGTGTTCTGGGTGAAGGCGGAATGGGAATAGTCTATCTGGCCGAGCAGGAACGTCCGGTTAAACGGCAAGTTGCGTTGAAGGTTATCAAGCCCGGCATGGATTCGAAAAGCGTACTCGCTCGCTTTGAGGCTGAACAGCAGGCCCTGGCCCTCATGGAGCACCCCCATGTGGCCCGTGTCCACGATGCCGGCTTGACTCCGAGCGGACGGCCGTACTTTGTCATGGAGCATGTCAAAGGTGTTCCCATCACCGAGTACTGTGATAAGCACAGGCTGACTATCGAAGAGCGATTGCGGCTTTTCCTGCACGTTTGCGAAGCTGTCCAATATGCTCATCAAAAAGGAATCATCCACCGGGACATAAAGCCTTCGAACATCCTTGTAACAATCGAGGATGAGAAAGCCTCTCCGAAGGTCATTGACTTCGGGGTCGCAAGAGCCATTAGCCATCCGCTGACCGAGCGAACGCTCTATACCGAACAGGGCCAGTTGGTGGGTACGCCGGAATACATGAGCCCCGAACAGGCTGAACTGAGTAACCAGGACATCGATACACGAACGGATGTTTATTCTCTTGGAGTCGTCCTGTATGAGCTTGTCGCAGGCGTTTTGCCTTTTGATCCTCAAAAGCTGCGTGAGCGCGGTATAGACGGCGCGCGAAAAGTCATCTGCGAGGAATATCCGCAGACGCCGAGCACAAAACTAAGCCGAACATCTGTTGAGGAATCGACCAACTCCGCTCGCCGAAGAAGAACCAATCCGAGACAGTTGCAGCGGAGGTTGCAAGGTGACCTGGACTGGATCACACTCAAAGCGATGGAGAAAGATCGCACTCGTCGCTACGCATCTGCAGGAGAACTGGCCGCAGATATTCTCCGTCACTTGAATGATGAGCCTGTCACGGCGGGTAGACCCAGTATGACATACAAGGCCCGGAAATTCGTGCGGCGCAACAGCGCTTTGGTCAGTGGTTTTGCCACCGTACTGGCAGTCCTCCTCGCCGGGATTGTTGTGTCACTGATTTTCGCTGTTCGGGCCAATCGTGCCCGCCACGAGGCTACTGTAATAGCTGAATTCCTGCACGAAGATGTGTTTAAAGCATTCGATGGTTGGGATCGTGGTGGTCAACAGATTACTATCAAAGAGTTCCTCGATGCCGCGTCAGAGAAAGTGTCAGACAAGTTTGGAGATATGCCGCTACAGGAAGCATCCATTCGAAAGACGCTCGGGGATCTCTATCTGAAAGTAGACGTGGACAACTTCACCGGCGCCGAACGCCACTTAAACCGGTCACTGGAGATTTTTACCCGCCATGTGGGCAGGAATGATGTACGCACAATTGAGGTAGTAGATCTGTTGGGACAGATGTACTGGGGCCGGTGGCAGTATCAAGAGGCGGAAAAGTACCTGTCCGAGGCTCTGCCGAGCAAACGTCGTCTGCTCGGTGCGGACGACCCTAACACGCTGGAAACCATGGCGTGGTTGGGCTGGGCCTGTTACGGCAATGGCCACGCGAAGAAGGCCGAAGAACTACTGGCCGAAGCCTATTCGACAGCCCAGCGTACACTCGGAGAAAAGGACAGAATAACAATAGAATGCATGCTCTACTACGGGGGCGCCCTGATTCTTCGCGGCCGGTATGATGAGGCGGAACGCATGCTGGCCGATGCATTAAGATTCGCACAGGGAGTTCTAAACCCCAACCATCCATTCTTTCTATACCCGACCGCTCTACTTGGCCGCCTGTACAGCAGAGAAGGACAATACAAAGAGGCGGAAAAACTACTCAGCAATGCTCTGACCAAATCGCGAGAGGCCTGGGGCGAGAATAATGGAGGGACATTCCACAACATGGCTGCGCTGGCAGAGAACTATGCTCGTCAGGGCCTGATTGATGACGCCGAAAAAGTGATGCTCGACGCTGTGGGCGCGGGCGAGAGACCCGATGGGCTACAACGCGAAATCCCTGTCCAAACATTAACCTATCTGGGCTTTTTCTACCTGTGGCGGAAGAATTACAACGATGCCGAACGCTGGGCGAACAAGGCACTCAAGGCGAGTCTTGAATCCTTTGGCGAAGGACATCCGATCACCTTCCTCTGCAGGATGGCGCTGGGGATGGTGTACCGGGAGCAAGGCAGGTATGATGAGGCCGAGACGCAGTTCACAAAACTCCTGCCCATGTCGGAACCCTATATCACGGATGAGAGTGTCCACGTTGCCAACCTCATGCATCAACTCGCGGCGTTGTACCAGCAGCAGGGTAGATACGCCGAAGCGGAAAAGCTCCATCTTGGTGTACTCAAAATCCGCCGCAACCTCCTCATCGAGAACCATCCCCATACCTTAGGCACGATAAGAGGTCTGATTGCACTGTACACAGCCTGGGGCAAATCCCAGGAAGCCCGGAAATGGTTCTCCGAATTGGAAACGGCCTACGCTAATCAATCTGCAGCCCACCAATACACCAGGACCAGGGGAGCCATCAATTATAATCCTGCGACTGAAGCCTATACTCTGACGGCATCCACGTTAGCCCCTTGGGCGATAGAGAAGGAACTTGACTTCAGCTACCCCGAACCCAGTTCTGAGATGTGGCACATTCACGATGAGTTGCATTTTGCACATAAGACATTAAACGGAGATGGCTCGATAACGGCGAGAATTGAAAGTATTGATCAAGCTTACTGGCAGACTGAGGTCGGAGTGATGATTCGTAATAAACTTGAGCCAACTTCAGAGAATATGGCCGTACTCGTCACACCTACCGGTGGAGTGGTTTTCCAATGCAGGTCAAAACCGTTGGAGGCAACGCGAAGTTTGTTTTCTTATATCAACAACTTAACTCTACCCTATTGGGTAAGACTAACTCGCAAGGGCAACCAGTTTACTGCCCGACATTCTAACGATGGAGTCAACTGGCATACTGTGCAGGACGAGAACTCTGACCACGCCTCATCCGTCGAAATCCCCATGGACGAGACGGTTCATATCGGCTTGGCCATTACTTCGGGTAGCCCCACTCGCAGCACGCAAGCTCGTATAGCACATGTGACTCTCACGGGCCTGGTCACACCCAATGGCCAGTTCTCTCAGTCAAACGATATCGGCCTATTGGAGGTATCTTCAACTACTTCACCATAATATGGTCGAAAACCTCAAGCGGATGCACAAACTACCCCGCATTCATATATGCGGCAGGCCGGACAGCCTGAAGGGTATCCGTATGTTTTTGTGCCTCCTGCCAGATACGATTACATCCAACAGGAGCTTCGTGCCAAAGGGAAATGGACTTACTCTGACTCTCGCTTAAAGGTAGTCAACAATTTTAGTAGGGATTTCGGCAAGATTCTGTTGAGGGCCAGCGTTAAGAAAGGTGACGATTTTTCTTTCAAGACAACCCCAGGGAGCCGATCTGTCCAGCCCACCTATGCATTATCCGGATGAAGTGATTATTCCACTGTAACCTTCAGCAGATATATCCCGCCGTCGGCCAATCCCAAAGCAAGATCGTCCCCGACCGATGTCACCGCGGTGATATCCTGTGAAAAGCTGTTTCGCAGTTTGGAATTCCAATTCTTGTCAAAGAACTCAATCGTACCGCCCCAGTATGTCACCGCTGTCAGTCTGGCGTGCTTGATAACATTCTTGACCATTCTCGAAGGCCCAACCTTGTCCTGGACATTGCGTATGGTCGCTTGGTCAATGGTGGGCTCAGCTTGAGCCGGTGGTTCATTGGAGTTCTTGGTTACGTCAATCTCACCAGCGTTACTGGGTATTGTTACAACAGTGCCATCGTGTGAAACAGCCTTGAGCTTGCCCTCGCTGAAACTCAATGCCACCACTCTGTCTGGTACAGTAGCCTTTAAAACAACGTTCGCTTCTGGTGTGATATTTGCTTTCGTGGCGACTGATATCGAGTTCTTGATCGGCGGGATCAGTGGTGTCAGCGGATCAATAGCAGCCGCAGCTTCGTAGAACGATCCAACTGCTTCGTTCATACCTTCGACATCGTAGGCAATCAGTGCAACCGATTCCTGGTTCGCGCCTATCGCATCGCGTTGCCATGCCAACATTCCGCGACCTGGACCAGGGAAATTGTCTTTGTTGGGCCTATAGGGCAGGAATTTCTCCTTCAAGAGGTAGGCGATCAGCGGATTGTCGTCAGGATTGCCAATCAGAATAACATGACCTCGCATAGCAAAACCTGCCTGTTCCACTGGATTGCCATCACCTGCTTTGATCTGACCTCTACCTGCATAATTCAGACCGATCCATGTGCGAGCCTCTTGTTCTGTCAGCTTTCTGGCCTTATTCACATTACCTGCCTCGACAATCTTGCACTCGACGTCCCATGGCTTGAGGATTTTCGCCAGTCTATCGGCTGCTTCCGCACAATAATCGGTTGTCCCTTTGACGATTGTCACCGCCGGATGCGACCGGACAAAACGTTTGATGTTCTCATGGTCACGCCCGAAGTATACCGCGCGCCACGTCGCCCCTGCCGTCGCTCCGCAGGCGCCCACTGAACCATATTCGAACGAGGCGATATCGCGGTTATTTGCGAGCAGCTCTTCAACTTCTACCTTCCAGAGGCCCGCTGGATCGTTGACTGCCAAAGGTAAACTCGCAGTGAACACCCCGTTTGCAGTCGCCCTGTAAAGGTCGAAGCGCACGACACCCAACGGGTCCGTGACTACGATTCTCAACGGCGCCGAGCCGCTAAGCAGCTTACCATCTTTGTCCAGCAGCGTTGCCCCGATATTGATCCCTAAAGGCATCTCACTTCGTGTGTAGGAACGCTTCAATACCGGCTTGCCCACTCGTATCGACCCTATGGGCCTTGTCGTTCTGGCAAAGACCCTCATCTGCCCGGGCCCGAATCGGAATTGACCCTGCAACACAATGCCGCTCTTACTGAACGTTTCATCTGGACCGCCCAGGATCGCGTCGTATACAGGACGCCCATCATCCGGTATGCCAATCTCCGCATGGACTGCTTTGAGCCCGAGCATAGGATCGCCCAAGGCATCATGAGTAGCGTTGACGGCGAAAAGATACTCGATGTCACCTGCGGCCTGGCGTGTCGCTACAATCCCGGGTTGATCGCACTGAAACACAGGCTTGATACCGGCCCTCTCCAGATGCGGCTTGATCGCTGCCGCCAGCTCGGCCGCCCCGGCCAGCGCCTGCCTCATTCGCGTCAGCTTGTTTGCTTCTTCGTTCTTGCCTTCTTTAAAAAGCCTCGCCACCTTTTCAGCATCAGGAAATCCTGGCACAATTCCCAAATCCACCGCCCCGGTCACCCTCACCTGACAGTCGCTCGTCTTGAGCACCAGACCGCCGTCGGCAATGAAATCTTCCAGAGCCGCAACCACCTTAGGATCGAGGTAATCAATGGATGTTAGGATCACCGCTTTGTGCTCCGCCGCCAGCGTGCCGTCTACGATGTCTTCGTCGAGGATAGTCATGAACTGATATTGCAGAAGCTTGCCCGCCAAGTATGTGAAGTATATGTTCGCACCGTGCCCGCCCGAGTGTGCGTAATTATATGTCATATCATGGGTTTGCTTATCTATATTGTGAGAAAGCGAGAACAGCAAAGCCACAGGCGGTCGTGTCACCGGCATTGTCGTGAAAATCGTGCCCAGCCGGCCCATCAGATGGTTCGATTCCACGATCCCCTGGCGTGCACTTGTGTTCTGCGCAGGCTCCAGATCGGGCGGACTTATCATCCCCTGGATGTTCGTTTGGAACGACAGGTATTGTTCCAGTCGAAAGAGGTCGCTGGATGTGTTGCCATACCACGTTGGTAGATACCAACAGGGCTTGTCGAAATCACGTGCCCTCGAGAATTCAAGAGTCATCGATGGATTGAAATAGCCTGGGCCCCAATCATGATATCCGCCGTGACCGCTGACAACAGGCAGACTCCGGGCGACATTGAAATAATAGCCATCTGTGAAGGCCGAGAAAGCGTATTGGCTTTGTGTTACGCTAAGATAGTCGGGCCTTACATAACTGACGCCGAACTGAGAATCCTGCCACGCCGCATCCATAAACCCCAGCTTCCACTTCGCCCAATGTTCCCAAACGGCGACATCTCCAGGCTTTCCCGCGTCGATCTTCCAATACTCCGGCGCCGGCGCGCCGAAGGCGCTCTCGTAAGAGATTACCTGGGACTTGATCCCATGCGGTGTCGTCTCCCCGGTTACAGCGTGCTTGTTCCAGGTCAATCCAGGCTCGTCATAGAAGTGAATCCCAGGCACGTTTGGTTTGGTGCGTTCGATAAAAACCTGCCGCACCGCTCGACGTGTCCCTCCACGAATCACGTAAGGATCCGACCAGTCACACTCATTACGAAGATCCATCTGGTGGCCGCCGCCCATGACGCAGTTTGGCATATAATCAATACCAGCGCGGATGAAGTTATCACCGTTGCTGTTTCTATAGTTGTCGTAGAACAAATTGAAGCCGATATTGTCTTCGCCCTGAGCCAATAATCGGTCTTCCCTGGCCCTTCCCCAGTTGATTAATTTGAAATTGCTCTTTCGAATATGGCTGTACACGTCGATCTGCGTCTTTGCCTCTTGCCCGTCCACCGTCGCTTGAATCGTGTATGTGCCCGGCCGGAGCAATCTGCCGTTCACATGCAGGTGCTCGGTTCGTCGCTTGCCGCTACACGCATTAACGTTGAAGACAAACGTCATGCTGCTGCCGTCCGCGCCCGAAAGCCTCAGAGTCAGTTCACCTGCTGCAAGTTCCTTTTCCTCCGAACTGCGGATTACTGATATATCTATAAGTTCATTCGTCTGATACGCCTCACGATTTAGAGGAAAGAGAATCTCAGTTGCCTCGGCGCAGTGTTCGCCCAAACAGGCCAGACAGAAAACAAACAACGCCCGGCATAATTGTCTCATGGATCAACTCCTTTTCAAAAACATTATCTTAACTGGGATTTCCCATTTAGCTTCGTAAATGATGGTCCTGCACGTTACAACATATCATTGTACCTGAATGATCTGCACCATTGCAACATCCTTAGCTGGCACCTTCCGCCAACTTGTCATAGAATAGCGGGCAACTGATGCCATCGACGAAAGGAATCCATCATGGAAATCACAAGAAATGTTGGAGTCTTGCCCCTGTTGGGATGTCTGGCTATTACTGCAATGGGGCTGCTGAGCGGGTGTAGCTCGAACTCGGCCGCAGGCCCCCGTGTTCGCACGGACAAAATGACCTCCCTTTTTGACCGCATGACTCTCGACGGCTGGATTCAGATTCCGGCCGATTCATGGACTGTCCGGGATGGCGCGATGGCCAGCCTCGGTGCCGGCCGGGGAGTCCTCTACACTGAGTAAGGATTACGACGACTACCTTCATGATGCACCACATCGGTGCCCAGCCTGTCAAAGCTAATCACGAGGCGTGTATTCTGATCTTCTGTACCCGACCCGTCAAGGATCAGAAGCCCTTGGACGCCTTGGGCGGCATCCAGTTCCAACCACCCTTCGGTTACTCATGGGACTAGCGTCCTGGCAAAAACAATCCCGGCAAGGGGCTGTTCACACGCGTCTTCGACGCCCGGCAGCAGACGAGGCCTGACGGCAAGCCCTGCTTCGATGAGCATGAGTGGTTCCAAGTCGAAATGCTCGTCAACGCCAGGGATGGCACTGCGCGTATGGCTGTGGCCCAGCCCGTCGGCACCAGGGCCGTCGAAGTGTGAGATGGTTGTTGGAGATAGTTGTCATGGGATTTTCTCCTGGAAAGTGGTTTTATTTAGGGGTGGGACAGACGAGCACTTGATGTCTCTGCTGAGGGAAAGTCGGCCGGGATCCTTCCTGGTTCCCATAGGTCGGGATGACAGAACTGTCCATATCAAGTATAGTCTGTTTCATCAGTAGCTTTCGCTGGTGAACTTTGTCTACCCATACACGGGGCAGGTCCATCAAAAGCCCAAGGTTCTCCAGCTAAGTCAGTATCTCTGTTTTCAAACCTGCCCATGAAACTTGTCGAGGCAGCGGTATGTTCTATGGTTCTAAAGACCGTTTTTTTGTCTCTGGGTAGACCGAATCTGTAATCTTATGGATATTTCCTTGACGCGAAGGTCTTCAATCTGGTATAAATAGTATTAATAGTCTCTTTGAGCATTATGTTCTGCAAAGAGTAAATTTATATTGTCTATTTGATATTATCACTTCTTGGTTAACTGCCCAATTCGGGCATGGAAAGGAAGGAGGTTGCATTGAATAGCAAACATTTCATTGATGGATTAGAGAATACGCAGGGAGGAATACATGTCATTATCGACCGCTTTGGCATGTAGCCAAAGCATGATTATCGGAACTATCTTTATAAGAAGGATTATTATGTGCAGAAAATTAATTTTTTTGATGTCTTTTGTTTTGTTTGTGGGTTTATTGCTCACAAACTCTGCAAATGCGGCTGATTCGGATATCGCTGCTTACTGGAAGCTTGACGACGGATCCGGGACCACTGCTTTTGACTCAAGCGGCAACGGCCACGACGGAACACTCGAAAGCGACCCGCAGTGGGTGGACGGACATTTTCTGGGTGCCTTGGAATTTGATGGAAGTGGCGATTACGTGAATTGTGGGACTGGCGTGAGCTTCACAACCGTAGGAGATGGAGGAGCAGCGGAAGGATACACGATTTCGGTCTGGATAAATGCTTCTGACCCGGGCGGGGATGGTAAAATATGTGGCGATATTGACGACTCCGGCTGGGCCGCTGGCGGGGGCATTAAGTTGGCCCTGTACCAAAGCAGGTTAGAATCAGATGTAAGGGATTCCAGCGGGCGATTCTTCAGCAGAAGTACTGACGGAATGGCTATAGAGGCGAATACATGGTATCACGTTGCTGTTGTTTATGATGATGCTGGCGATACCTACACAGAGTATATTAATGGAGAGGTTTCCAGTTCAGTGTCTGTAACACAGGGAGTTGCTGCTTCGACTGCCGACTTTCTTATTGGCACCGACACCCCAAGCCTTGGCCATTACTTCAATGGTATAATCGACGATGTGCGTATTTACAGCCGGGCCCTCACGAACGGGGAGATTCTGGGTGTCATGGCAGGTGCGGGAGCAGAATATCCATACGCTTCCGGGCCTTACCCGGCTGACGGTTCGCTTCATCCGGATACATGGGTAAGCATGAGCTGGAAGGCGGGAGATTTTGCCGTCTCGCACAATGTGTACTTCGGTGATAATTTTGACGATGTGAACGACGGGCTAAGCGATACGTTCCGAGGCAACCAAGGCGCCGATTCACTATTTTTTATTGTCGGTTTTCCCGGATTTCCATACCCGGATGGTCTTGTTAATGGCACAACCTACTATTGGCGAATC
>CAZHBL010000154.1:0-10077 GCA_964530105.1 uncultured Pirellulales bacterium
CGCTGATAACCAGGTTAGTTATTTAAGCGACGACTCAAATGAGTCCAAACCCAACAGCGTCTCGGTTCGGGAACGAATCAACTACCTAAGTAACAACACCGAATTAACTGAGCCTAAAAATGCATTTATCGCCGCCTCTGCCAGTCGCCCCGGCAATGATCCCAATGAGCCGGAGTCGGAGCCGGAAGCCGGCTCTACCAGTCACCGAGTGAAATACCTAAGGGTAGATTCTAACGACGGCAAAGGCGAAGGTCCCGAAGCCGACAAGGATGACTACGTGTATACGGACGACGTCGTGGAATAAATTATTCCTGCAATCAAAGAGAATCACTCATCAATCGGATGGGACTATTACTGTCTTTTTTTAAAAAAGAGCTGCCGTCGAGGATGGGGATAGGATTATTGGTCCCCGACGGCAACTTCAAACTTCGCAAATAACCGAGTTAAACTTCTTTCTATCAGCCTCCCATAGCACCTAATCTCGCCGCAAGATAGGCAGCGACGGCGGGATTATCGCTCTCGGTCAATCTATTAACATATCTTTCAATTACCATTTGAACCGCCTGTTCTTTGGTAAAGCCCATTTCGTCGCTCAGGATGCCGACATACTCTGTAAGGGCATCGAGGTATTTCCCAGCCAGGGCATACTGGTTATTGGCTCCGGCGTTGCTTGCGATAGCGTCAGCTATTGATGCCATCTGCTCTTCCGTCGGCGGTGTCGAGCTTGAAGCATACTCATAGATCACCTGTGCCAGGGCGTTCATATATGCCCCTCCGGCATCCTGTAAGATCGTAGCGGCCGCCCTTAACCTTGTAAACCTGCTGAAAGGCTGTATGTCTTTTGCAGAGGCCAGAGAATTTGTCACCCCAATCTGAATGCTTCCTGTATCGACTCCAAGCTCCTTTGCCACCCAGCTCATCAGGGCCGGGTAACCCGAAATTTCAAATGACAATCTTTCGGGAAGCGGCGCGGCCGGTATAAATGGCCCCATAGGCTTAGGCTTAGGAGTAGGAGTAGGAGTAGGCTTTATCGGCTCATCGCATGGACTGACTGGACATTCCGGGCAATCCCGTCGCTTGCTGTAATCTCCAATCCGCAGATGTGCCGTGTCCTCGTCTTCTACGGCGGCCCCTCCCTCGATCCAATTGAGATAGTGGTAACCATATTCACCGTCGTATTCTGTAAGAATAAACGAATCACCTAAATAAGGAACATATGCCAAACCCTGGGCATAGGCAAAAATTCCACCCTCGCCGGAAAGATAATAATTCGGATTGTACACATAAACATCACCGGCATATACCTGTGTAGTAGCGGTATTGATTACCCCATCATCTGCAGAGGCTCCTATCTCGGCTATACTATATAAATCTTCCGCTTCCACGATAACTTCAGCGGGCGTGCACACAACAGTATCTGAGGTGTTCATATAACCATCGAAGGTCTCAGATGTTATTTTGGCCTCGCTGTTGTCACCAATACCAACCACAGCAACACCTATGCCCTGGTAATCATCGTATACAGGATGATCTTCGTTCAAAAGATCGCCGCCGGCATAAACACCCGTATAGGCTGTGTTGGTTTCGCCACCAGATGCGCTGGATGTTATTTCAGCCGTTCCTATTTGCTGTCCCCCTGTCGGGATTGCATCCATTACGGCAACGCCGCCTTGAAGTGAGTAAACTACGGTCTCAGCATTTGCTGATGTTTCTTCATCCGCCCCAACGACCGATGAAGCTTCTGCTTTTATCTCAGCATGACCGCCCGTACCTTGGTAATCGCCTCCAGCTAAAGATTCTAACTCTTCGGGGCCAATGCCCGCCATTACCATAATATCATCTTCTGCACGAACCCCGATGTAGGCGTCGGTATAATAACCATTCAGGGCCTCAGCGATGATTCCGGCTGACGTATAGACTGGAGACTTATCTACAATCTGAACGCCGCCTTTGGTGTAAACAATCGTCTCTGCGGTGTTGGTATATCCATCTTGTGCCCAGGCTTCTATGAAAGCGGTGCCGTCTTCGGCTCGCACCACAACACCTTCATCGCCTCGGGCACCTACCCCGACTTTGGCGGTGTTGGAATATGCATTCATGGCATCGGCTAATATATCAGCATCGCCGCCCATCGTGCCGTAAATCCGAACGTCACCATCCGCACAAACCAAAACATCGGATGTGTTGGTATAGGCATCGCTGGTCATAGCCTGTATAGTAGCTCCGCCACCTTCTGAGGCTTCGATGAGAACATCACCGCTTTCATTATCAAGCTCGACATCAGCGGCATGGGTGTAAACTGCCACGTTAGCTGTGTTCTCGGAGTCTTCATCGTAAGCACTGTAGGCTTCCGCCGATATTGCAGCATCGCTGTTGGTATTGCCGTGCACCCCAACATTATCGGCATTAATCTCAATGTCGGAAGTGTTACTATTAACGGCAAGCTGTGTTGAAGCTATGATATTGGTTTTGCTGCCATCTCTGGCTTCAACTTCAACAGGGCCAACGGCGTCAATAGTAACGGTGGACGTATTGGTCGTCGCAAACTCAGCTCCAGCTCCTATTTGAGCCTCGCTGTCATATTCAGCCAACACTCCGACACCGCCACCGGCGTTAATATTTACAGTGGTGACGTTGTCTTTGGTATCCGGGAAAATCGCAGGAAGAACGCTGGATTCATTCCAGGTATTAGCACCAATATTAGCCCAACTGTCATTCGAACTGATCACTACTACATCCTGACCTGTGGTAATATCAACACCGGCTGAGTTCTGGACAGGGCCTTCCTCTATTAAATTGATATAATAAGAGTAGGAGCCACCAATTTCATTCCAGGCCTCAGTATCTATTTCAGCGTCGCCGCTATCTATTGCTACAGTCATAACATCGTCACCGGCGTTAATCACAATATCCGAGTAGTTGAGAATCGGGCCTTCGACTGTCAGGTCAACATTCATGTTACTCTCGTCGTAAATTTCATTATACGCCTCTACATCTATGCCGGCCATGCTGTCATTCTGAGCTATGACGGAAACATCGCCGTTATCGACGCTCATGACGTCTTGATACCCCAGGTCGCCGTCATCATCTTCGGCAGTTGTAATCAAAACCTCTGCATCATTGGTGATGCTTCCCAATATCAAGGAAAGATCGCCCGTCAAATTGTCAAGGCGAATTTCATTGCCTACGTTAGAGCTGATGAAAGCTGAACTGCCGGAATTATCCGCACTTACTTCCACGCTTTTGGCTTTGATATCGACTTTGGCTGTATTTGTAATGCCCTGTATGGTTCCTGCTAAATCGGTACCTCCTACAACAACGGTCAAGTCGGTATAGTCGTCAACGTTTCCATCGTTCCTGGCCAGCGCTTCTATTTCGGCCTGGCCTCCGTCTTCGGCTATTACACGAACCATACCACTATGTGAGCCTTGAGCCTCACCGGTAACCGTAATATTCACATTGGCCGTATTGTTATAGCTATCCCATGCCTCGGCCTCTATGGCCGCATCGCTGGCTATTGGCTGTTCCTGATCATTCAAGCCCATACCTACAGCCTTCACCTTCACATAGTCTCCGGCATTAATCGTTGTGGTAGCTTTATTCGTGCTGCCGTACCAAGACTCACTGTCTATATCAACTTCGCCTCCACTATCGGCTCGTGCCACAACTTTCCCGCCGGCGTTGACCGTGTTTGTGGCGGTATTGGTTCCATCAGTAGCATATACCTCAGCTTCTATCCCGGCAAAGCCGTATGAGCCATATCCATCGGCCTGTACCCTAACATCTGCGCCCGCTGTAATATCAACACTGGCATTGTTGGTTATGCCATCCTCAGCTTCGGCATACACGGTAGATTCGCTACTATCATAGCTTAATACCTCAACATTGCCGCCGGCTGTGATATTAATATTGGAGGTGTTACTTTCATCGTCATTGCTGGCATAAGTTTCTATATAAGCATCGCTGTCATTGTAAGCTTCTACATAAACATCGCCGTTATTTGCCGTAACGTCAACTGTAGCACTATTGTCAATGCCGTATGATGCTTCAGCATAAATGTCAGCGTCACTATCGGATTCGGCCCTTACTTCAACATAGCTGCCGGCATTAACCGTGATACCAGCGTCGTTCGTAACGGCGGGGGAATATTCTCCATAGTTATTATCGGCATAAGCTTCTACATAAACACCGCTATCATCGTATGCATACAGTTCGACATCGTAATCGGCGTTAATCGTAACATCAGCGGAGTTACTATTTTCTGCTCCCTCAGCTTCAGCACCTACATAAACTTCGCCATAGTCAGCTTCCAAGTAAACATAGGCACTTGAAGGATTCACGGTGTCCAGACTTTTAGCCGTAATATTAACCTTGGCGATATTATCGAAGCCATCAGTTGCATAAGCTCCCACTTCTGCATAGCCATCGTCAGTTGTTACTTCAACGGCACCATCATTTGCGGTAATGTTCGTCGTAGCAGTGTTGGTAACACCATCAGAAGCATCCGCCCATACTTCAGCATCATCTATAAAAACATTGTTGCCGGCATCGATCGTAACAGCGGCGCTAGAGTTAAAACCCCAAGGAGCGTCAGCTTCGGCTGTTACATCATCATCTACGTAAATATCGCCACCTGAGACAATATCAACCGTAGCAACAGCATCTGAACCACCATTAGAGTAGGCATTTATTGACTCCAAATTATCGGTTCCAATTGATCCTACCGATGCAATCTTCACTTTTTTTACATTTGAGATTGCTTGTGACCAGACATCACCGGCGGCAAGAACTAATTTACCGACCGGTTCGGAAACAGTTCCCACCGTGCCGGAGTTATCAACAACGTTACCGCTATCGGCAGTTAAATCGGCAAGTGTAACAATGACATTACTGCCGGGCTGACCTAACTGGACCGCATTCCCGGCAGCCATTACAACTAATCCGTTCGGACAAAGAATGCTGCCGTTGTTGGTAACGCTTTTGCCGACAAAATAAAGACTGCCTGTATTACTGGCATCAAGAACACCCTGGATTTCCACAGAACCCGCAGCCGCGCCGTCTGTGAACTCCATCTTTCTGGTTACATCCGTCGCGATATCATGGAAATTAGATACATCCAGGCTGGAAGCGACGAGCTGCGAGACATTGATAATAGCACCATCACCAAAGACAATACCGGCGGGATTTACGATGAAAATGCGCATATCCAGGCCATTAAGAGTTCCGTCAAACTGTGTAGCGCTACCCGACATGATCCTGTTGAGCACAGCGGAATTGCTAAGACCTGAAGCCTGAGAAAACGACAGACTCTCAGAGGCACTGGTATCTATTCCTCCTGAGCCCTGACTGCCCCACTCAATTACGGATTCTAACTGATTAACTAATACGGTATTATCGCCACCGGCTACATTATCATTAATAGTTCCGGTACCCACCTTAAACACTCCATTAGCCGGCGTAGCGAGCACTGCCGGCAGTGACGTGTTGAAAACCATACAACACGTCAGGAAGTAAATGATGACTTTTCTAAAAGATTGCTTTTTCAATGTTTTTCCCACTCTTTCCATAAAACATCCCCTTAATTATCGAAGTAACAATTGCCTTACTCCTCTCCCTGGACTTCCCATACACAATACGTGCATCCCAACTACGTTATTGGTTAAACGTGTACCATCTCCTTGCCCATTCGAGCTGAACCATTATTATACCTTTTAGGATTCTCTTTGTCAAGAATAAGTTTGTGATTTCCTGTTGTCAAGTGTTTGATTTTTTCTCGAAACATCTTTCTCTAACCTGCTAAATCCGACACAATGTGCCAAAATGTTATCTTAATAGAAATCACAAAAAGTCCTATGAATACGAACGAGTTACCAGTGATTGTTCGGCACATCTTAAAATTACCATACTATCTACGATAATATAGTACGTAAAATAAAAGTCTGATAATTGTTACCGGGAATCCAGCCTAAAAATATCACTTTATTAACCGCCTGAAGCCATCAGAAAAGCACGGCTAAAATGCTAACAACGCATCTTAGCCGTTATTACTGTTTATAAAAAAAGAGTAGCCGTCGGGGTGGGGATCGCCTTTTCATCCCCGGCGGCAACTTGAAATCTAACACATTAAAACGTCAAACTAATTACTGTGAGCCTCCGAGAGCGGCCAATCTGGCAGCGACGTAGGCGGCGACGCCTATGTTCTCGCCCTCAGCTAATTTCCGAACATAATTATCCGTTGCCAACTGGATCGACTCGTCCGTGGAAAAGCCCATATCACTGGTCAAAATGCCAACATACTTTTCCAGAGCATCGAGGTATTCCCCAGCGGCTGCATATTGCCTGTTGCCTCCGATGTCATTAGCTATCGCATCGGCGATCGACGCCATCTGCTCTTCCGTCGGCGGTGCAGTGCTCGAAGCAAACTGGCCGATAACCTGAGCCATGGCAGCCACGCGTGTGCCGTCAACATCCTGTAAGATTGTAGCCGCATCCGTGAGATTCGCACATGCATCGCACGGCTGAATGTCCCGGGAAGAAGCCAGAGAGTTCGCCATCCATATCTGAACATTTCTTACGTCGGTGCCCAGCTCTGAAGCTACCGACTTTACCAGAGCGGGACAACCCGAAGTCTCTATTTCCATTCTCTCAAGACCCGGCGCCACAGGCAATACCATCGGTACAGGCGCTGATGGCGGTACGACTATTGGATTAACCGTAATCGTCACCATTCCGGATGCATTATTGAAGCCGTCGGTGATTGAATAGGTAAAGCTGTCCTCTCCGACAAAGCCGCTCTCCGGCGTGTAGGTAAACGTGCCGTCCTCGTTGAGCACAACAGTTCCAGAGCCTTCATATATGAAAGAAGGACTCACGGTAAGCGGATCGACGTCAAGATCAGAATCATTCGACAGAACGTCGATGACAATTGAGGCGTCCTGATTGGTCGTTGTCACATCATTAGCCGTACCGGGCAGTGAATTGATCAATTTGATAGTAACTGTGGTCGCCTCAGAGGCCACTTTGCCGGCATCTGTGATGTTGTATGTGAATGTATCTGTCGCTTCACCGTTCTCATCAAAATTCAACCCGCTCAGGTCTGTTGGTGGCTCATAAGTAACAGTACCGTCAGGATTAACGGTAACAGTACCACCATGTTCGCTGATTGAAGAAGCCAACGTCACTGTAACCGGCGGGAATTCACCTGCATCGTCATTGCTCAGGATATCAAGTCCAACCACCGGGGTATGTTTAGGTGTCTGTGCGAAATCAGGCAGCGCAATCGGCAGTATGGCATCAAGTACCCAGGCTCCTGTTCCAACATCAGGTTTTTCTCCGCGGAGCACGTATCCGGTTTCCGGACCGCTCCCATCGGCATAAGGCAGGGTGCCATAGACAACAGCTTCGTTCAAGCTGCCGGTTCTGCGTGAGCAGACCTCCAACCACCCAATGCCTTCTAAAGATTCCTCGAACGGGCTTCCAAAGGTAACTGTGTCATAGGCGTCGACGACCATTGCTCCGGTTCCCTCGGATTCAATGCTGACTGGCGATCCGACGTGGACATTGCCTGTCGTACTCACCAGGTAGATTGCCACATCGATCGGTACTCCCGGATCTCTTCCCGGAGGATCTGAATCCGCGCTATCGACCAGGAAATCGACGCCGGCACGACCATCAACAGAGGCGGCGTCGTAGATTCCTTCCGCTAATAGTTCGGCGTCCTCACCGACCTTCAAATCATCGTTGCTCATAAGCACAATCGCCGCTTTGCCGTCACCGTAAGGCAGGTCAATGCCAATGGCTTCAGATTGATTGGAATAACCCTCGATTGCAACGTTAATCGTATCGTTATCTATACCGTCTTCGGTATATATTTTGCCGTTTTCAGAGACTATGGACACACCGCCCACTGCCGCAGGCTCGATGACGCTTTCGCCTTCTTGAATTTCCGGCTCATACGGACTTCCCCAGTACTCACCGCCAAGAGCAGTCAGGTCGCCGGAAATCTGCACGTCACCGTTGCCTGCTATGTATAGATTACCTGCTGTCGCTACAGCAGCATCTTCTTCATCTAAATCACCCGGATGCCGGAGATCTATGGCCAACTCAGGGTCGCCACCGTACATGTGTAGTTCACCGGGAGTTTCCTTCCATAACCAGCTTTCTGCTGTAATTGTACCGGCCGAGGCCGTTATCGACTGGTCGTCGTTTTGCCAGCTCCATTGGCCGTCGGTCAAGACCCAATTTCCGCCGTTGAGTTTTAGATCTTCGTTTATCATTATGTCGTTACCGGCCAGAAGATCACCGGCGGCCTCTGTACTGCTGTTGAGACTGATGTTTGTGCCGGCAGTAATATCGCCGTCAGCATCAATACCGTCGGCTGCCGTAAGAATTACACTGCCGGCAGTCGCCTCTATCGCCTCGTTTGCCAGTAATTGACCGGCTTTGGCATCGACGTTAATGTCTCCGGTTGTTGAGGTTAATTGCTTGGTTATTATGTTGCCTTGATCACCTGAAAGAGTAATGCCGGTATTCGCCGTGGCTCCTATAGAAGCCCACTGGTCGGCAGCATTTTCCGGATTGCCTCCGGTCTCCATCGCCGTTATCGAGCCATTGTTGCTTATCAGCATAAGATCCGTTTCACTCTGATTGAACAGATCCCATTGCTCATCACCTAAGTCCAAGTCCAGATCCTGCTCTAATGTCAGAAAAGTTGCCCCAAGGACGCCAAGATTAACATTTTCAATGATAATTTGGCCGTCATCAACGCCATCGGCGGCTCCGGCCACGATTGACAGTGACTCCTCACCTGTCATCGTCAGCAACCCAGAAGGAGTCGGATCCTCAGTCCCCCCGCCACCATCAATTATGGAAACATTCCGGCCGGCTGATAGTGTTGTACCCTCTGCGGCTTGAATTACGCCCCATCGCCCGCTGTTTATTTGAGTGCTTCCGGCAGGGTCGCGACTCGTGCGCCCTGTTATGGTCAAATCGCCATTGGTAGCCGTTATGTCGTCCTCGAACCTGATGGCATTACCTAAGATATCTACGTTGCCGCCGGCCGTGAGAGTGCCGTGGGCAATGACGTCGCCGCCACCATAGGGATATCCAGAATATCCCGGCTCTCGCGGGTCACCATAACCGTCTTCATCGCCGTTAAGGTATATATTGCCTGTGGCTTCGACATTCTCGCCAAGAAAGATATCATGAACTGACTCGATAACAATATCTCCGGCAGTCGCAGTTAGATTCCTGGTATCGTCAACAACTACAGGAGAATAGCTCTTCTCCCCCACAGAACCTGAACCCGTATCGGCCCCGTTCTTCAGTCTGATACTGGCAGCGGCAATATGGCCATGGACCTCAATGGCTGAGTCTCTACAGGGATTTTGGCCTCCGAGCACATCGACACTTCCTGTAACCTCGATATCACCGTTAAACGTAACATCTTCATTTGTGATAACCGCCAGGTCCCCGACGTTGGCGATGGCCTGGGAAAAGGCATCGCCGGCTGCAAGAACTAATTGTCCAACCGGTGAACCAGCTTCTCCGATAGTACCATTATTCGAGAGGTCGTTGCCGCTGTCAGCGTTCAAGTCGTGGGCGCTGATGTCGACAATGACGCTGCTGCCGGGCTGACCGAGTCGCAGAGTGTCCCCGGCGGCCAATACTACGAGTCCGCCCGGACAAAGAATGGTGCCATTGTTTATGACGTCTTCCCCGGCGATATAAACGCTATCAGTAGCTTTAATAGTGCCGTTATTCGTCACGTCACCACTACCGCAGGAGAATACCATCTTTTGCGCCGGGTCGCCTGTGGCATTGAGGAAGTTTGTGTTTGTCATTCCAAGGCCGGAAGCAACCAACTGTGTCACATTGACAGTGGAATTGGCACCGAAGACGATCCCGGCAGGATTAACGATGAAAACACGGCCATTAGCCTGGAGCGAACCAAAAATGCCGGTTGGCCCTCCACCAGTAATCCTGTTCAATACGGCAGGATTTATACCGAGCTGGTGAAACTGAGTTACTAACCAGTACATAGATTATGCTACACATTCATATTTTGCCATGGTATGA
>CAZHBL010000155.1:0-7642 GCA_964530105.1 uncultured Pirellulales bacterium
TGAGCTTGATAAAAGTGTGCTTTCCGGCAAGAAATCGGCCGGCGTTACAGCGGGTGCTTCAACCCCTGACTGGATTATTAACGAGTTTGTGAAGAATCTGGAAGTTTCTGATCATGGCTGCGAGTGAGGTAAAGCTTTTCATAAAAAAAACAAAGAGGTTCTTGAAAAAACTATTACTATCTGTTAAAAATGTCAAATTGGTAAGATGTTGTCGTGATGTAATTTGCATTTGCTGCGTAGGCAAATGACTTTTTTTAAATTATTAACCGAAAAAAAAGTATTTGTGCAATGTTGCACAGAAGCTTATCAGCGTAAATGTGGGGCGCCGATAAGTCGTGAACAAAAGCTCCACAGAGGGATTTAATTAGATGGTAGATAGAAATATAGTTAACAAGTTAGGTTTGACACAAGAGAAACTCGAGCAGCAGGTCAACGAGATGTTCGGTGAGCAGGAAAATGACTTCCTGGAGGAAGCTCTGCAAACAAAGGTGGATTTACGTCTGCCGGGAACCATTCTTAAAGGAACTATTGTATCGCGGATAGGAAATGACGTTATTGTGGAAGTAGGCCTGAAAAGTGAAGGGATAGTCGATGCGAGTGAATTTGACAATCCCGACGAGATAGAGCCGGGTAAAGATATCGAAGTTCTGCTTGAAGATACAGATTCTGAAAGCGGTCTTATTCTCTTGAACAAGCGCAAAGCCGACCTCATGAGAGGCTGGAAAACAATTCTCGATACGAAAGAAGAGGGTGATGTCGTAAAGGGCAAGGTTATAAGGCGAATCAAGGGCGGTCTGCTCGTGGATATTGGAGTGCCCGTGTTTTTGCCGGCATCTCAGGTGGATATCAGGAAGCCGGGCGATATCAGCAGGTTCATCGGCAAAGAAGTGGATTGCAAGATTCTCAAGATAGACATAGAAGGCAGAAACATTGTTATATCCAGGCGCAAACTCATAGAAGAGGAACGCCGGAGCAGCAAGGAAAAAATCCTGGCGGAAATCGAGGTTGGTCAATTGCGGAAGGGTATTGTGAAAAACATCGCCGACTTCGGTGTGTTCGTGGATTTGGGAGGCTTGGACGGTCTGCTGCACATTTCCGATTTGAGCTGGGGCAGAATATCGCATCCATCGGAAATTGTTGAGCTTGACCAGGAGATACAATGCGTTGTCGTTGGTGTTGATAAAGAGCACGAGAAGATTTCGCTGGGCTTCAAGCAGAAGACATCCAGCCCCTGGAAGGATGTCGAACATCGTTATCCTGTCGGGGCAACGGTCAAGGGCAAAGTTGTAAATGTAATGAGCTATGGTGTTTTCATGCGGCTTGAAGATGGTATTGAGGGTCTTGTGCATATCAGTGAGATGAGCTGGACCAAGCGCCTTGCGCATCCGAGCGAGCTTGTGAATCTCGGCGACGAAATAGAGGTGGTTGTGCTGAGTGTCAACAAGGAAAAGCAGGAAATCTCGCTGGGGCTCAAGCAGACTCAAACCAATCCATGGGCGATAGCTTCTCAGAAATATCCGTCCGGTGCGATTGTTAGCGCAAAAGTACGCAGTTTGACCAATTTCGGCGCTTTCGTGGAGGTAGAGCCAGGAATCGACGGTATGATACACATTTCGGATTTAAGCTGGACAAGAAAGCACAGTCATCCCGGCGAAGCCCTGCATAAAGGTCAGGAGATTAAATGTATTGTTCTGGAAGTTAATGAAGAAAAGCGGCGGGTCTCCCTGGGCATAAAACAGATGACCGAAGATCCCTGGATACGTGCTATCCCCGATAAATACATTCCGGGACATATTATCAAAGGCAAGGTGGCAAAGCTTACCAATTTCGGCGCATTCGTTGAACTCGAAGAGGAATTAGAGGGACTCCTGCATATTTCCGAACTCGCCGACCACAAGATTGATAAGCCTCAGGATATTGTTAAAGTTGGCGACGATGTTGAAGTAAAGATTCTAAAGGTCGATACCGATTCCCGTAAAATCGGCTTGAGTCTGCGAAGGGTTAAGTGGGCTGCTGAGGAGCAGGAAGCCGAAACAGGCCGGCAGCGAGCTCCGTCAGGTCCTGAGAGAGTTCTTTCCGATGCAGATGTGGCCCAGCTTAAAAAACAAAAAGAGGATACTGACGAAAGCAAAACCACCGATGCCGAACAGGACAAGTCAGACGACCGGCAAGACCAACAGCCTGAGGTCTTTGTCACAGATGAATCCCAGGCTAATGCGACAGAGGATCCTCCGCAAACAGAACTAAAAACGCCGAAAGAGGCCGAACAGGCAACACCTGAGCATACTCCGGAAAATACAGATACTGATAGTCAAACCGATGAAGATAGCACCGAAAGCAGCGCAGAATTGAATAAAACCGAGTAACCAAAAGCTATTTATACTTTGTAGAGGTATGGATAAATATTTCTCTGGATAATATTTAAGAACCTATAATCGCTGAATTTGTGTTTTTTGCAGAATTTATTCGAAAATTTGGCACATTTTGCGACATGTTTCTTGAAGGATATACGGATAGTTAGGTGAAGCAAGGTAACTCTTAAGGATTCTGGCGAAGACTATATTTAGCTCCCAAACCAACCGTTAGTCGGAACCGGTTCCTTCAGTAATTGTCAAAAGCTGATCAACCGAAATATCCTTAACAACATCAACTGCACCACCGATCCATCGTACCTCGATACGATCCACCTTTTCACGGCCCCCTAATCCAAAGTGAAGACGTGTGCCGTAATAGCTTTGATACCCTCGCCCGCTGTGAACTTCGTCGCTTGACGTCAGGTCACCTGCCACGACCTTGACGCGAGCTCCCACACCATCCCGGTTGGTCCTAACTCCGCGCAGACGTACTTGCAGCCAATGCCCTTTGGAAGGCGAATCGTTTCTCAGAATGGCAAATTCAGTAGCAAAGAAAACTTGATTTTTCAAAGAAAATTTGATATTATAATTAAATTGGGACTCAGTGATGCTGCTGAGTGATTATAAATGATAAATTCTGGCATTTTTTGTTGAACGTGTCGTCTATTCCATACAATTTATCTAATAAGCATCTGACAAGCTTATTACTTAGCGTCATCTTTTTCGCCCTGTTCTACCTATACCTTTTGTTCTATGTTGACCTGCGACTAATCTATAGTTGTGGCGGGATCATCAAAAATTTCCCTGTATTTACCAAAGACTGGTTATTCTTCCGGGATCACATATCTCATCCTGGAGGAGCTATTGAATACATTTCGGCATTCCTATCCCAGCTTTTTTATATAGGCTGGGCTGGAGCATTGGTGGTAACAGTACAGGCCTGGTCCATGTCCGCATGTGTGAACTATATCCTCAAGGCCTTGAACCTATCTGTCCTTCGCATCCTTCGCTTTGTGCCGGTTGTAATCCTGCTAATTACCTACACTCGATATACATACCACTTTTACACAACGATGGCTTTCTTGACAACGGTGTCCTTTTTATGTCTATACTTAAAAACAACGTTTTTCCTGGCATCAGATTATAAGCGTCTGATCGTTCTTCTGATTATGTCTGTAATACTGTACTACGTTGCAGGTGGTGCATATCTGCTGTTTGCCTTGCTCATCGCGCTATATGAACTGCTTTTCATGCGGCATCTCTTGTCAGGTTTTTCGTGCTTATTCCTTGCTGTTGCCATTCCCTATGTTTTGGGTGTATTGCTCTTCGGCGAAAGTGTAATCAACGCTTTCAGTGATTCCTTGCCCTTCTCCTGGAAAATACTCAATTCCGAGAGTCGCAGGGAGTCGATAATGGCAGTTTACATACTCTATTTGTTTCTGCCACTGACTATGCTTTCTTCGGCGCTTTACCTGAAGATACCTGGTTCAAGAATACAGACTTGCCTTCATTCCTGGGCGAAGAAAGCGAAAGTAAATACCAGTTCTCCGATACTCAGATCACTGTTTGAATCATTTGTACTACTTGCGATTGCTTTCGCAACCGTGATCTTTGCCGGTAACCGAGAGAAAAGAACCGTTTTTATCGTTCATTATTACACCTGCCACAGGATGTGGCCGCAGGTACTCAAAGCCGCTCGTCACTATCCAAACAATCCTTTCGTAATGAATGCAGTTAATCGCGCCTTATATCACACGGGACGGCTCGGATATGATATGTTCCGCTGGCCCCAACACCCTGACGTCTTGCTCCCAACCGGTGAAGATCGCATTCTGGCGTGTTGGCATAAGTTTGATACTCAAATCGACCTTGGGCTGATGAATATGGCGGAGAGGAATCTGAATGAGTGTACGCAAGTCTTCGGAGAACAACCATTAATTCTCAAGCGTTTGGCTCTGATAAATATGGTTAAGGCCAACTATGGCTCAGCAAGGATTTATCTCGGAGCGCTTAGTAAAACATTGTTTGATTCAAAATGGGCTAATGATTATCTGGCTTTGCTGCAGTCCGATCCCAATCTCTCGACAGACAAAAGAATCCAGTATCTACGTTCCATATGTCCGGAAAAGGATTATGCTGTCATTGGCTACTCCAAAGAAAAAGTACTCAGCGATTTATTGGAGAAAAATAGTCAAAACCGCATGGCTTTCGAATATCTGACGGCATGGTATATGCTCACCAGGCAGTTAGAGAAGTGTGTCCGAAGCATCGAGCACCTGAATGATTTTGGCTATCCGGAACTCCCGCGGCTTTACGAAGAAATACTCTTGATTTACGTGTACAGCACTAAGAAGCCGGTTCAATTAGTTGGCTATCAACCCTCATTGATAGCACGGCGGCAGATTGAGAATTTCAGCCGGGTATTCAATAGTCACAATAAAAATAAACGAGAGGCTTTTGATGAACTTGTGCAAGGTTACGGTGATAGTTACTTTTTCTATCATATTTATGGGATTTCAGGTGTGAGGAAATGAGGCAAGAATACAAGAGTAAAAGAACAAGAATCCTTGTTGTTGTAGCTGTTGCGATGATTGCTTGTACACTTGTTTTTCTGCTGCGCAAAGACAAAGTGACCATCGATCAGGTTAATCTCATTGATCGACCTGCCAGAATCCTTCCCGATTATTCCGGAATTGTTATTCCTCCGAATATTGCGCCTTTGAATTTTTCGATTCGGGAAAACGGCGCGTACTATTGCGTCAGAATATACTCCAAACAAAGTAAAACCATTGAAATCTTCAGTAAAACGCCAAAGATTACTATTCCCGAGGACCGGTGGCACGTGCTACTTGATGAGAATCGAGGCGAGGAACTATTTTTCCTCGTTTTCGTCAAAGCCGAAGGTGGCGAATGGGTCCGCTTTTCTCCCATTATCAACAATATTGCCAATGAAGAGATAGACAGATACTTCGTTTACAGGAAAATCTATCCGGCGTACGGTGCCTGGAATAAAATGGGAATTTATCAGCGAGATTTATACCATTTTGATGAGTCACTCGTTTTAAATAATGACTATTTCGGAGGCGGCTGTCTTAACTGCCACTCATTTTGTGCGAATAATCCCGATAAGATGCTGATCGGCACCCGTAGCTCTAAGTATGGAAGTTCCGCTCTGCTGGTCGAAGACGGCAAAGCCCACAAAATCGGGACAAAATTCGGATACACTTCATGGCATCCCAGTGGCCGGCTCGCGACGTATTCCATCAATCAAGTCAATATGTTTTTTCATACAGCCAACACCGAGGTTCGAGACGTCATTGACCTCGATTCGCTCCTTGCTTACTACTTAGTTGACCGTAAGATCGTAAAGACAGCACCGGATATTTCAAAAAAGGATCGTCTTGAAACATACCCGACGTGGTCACCGGACGGTCGTTATCTATACTTTTGCAGCGCACCTTTAACATGGACGGACCGTAAGGTTATCCCCGCCGACTACAAAAAAAACAAGTATGACTTGGTAAGAATAAGCTACGATATCGACAAGGACGAGTGGGGCAAGTTAGAAAACGTGCTTTTATCTCGGGATACAGGTTTGAGCATCCTCTTGCCACGAATTAGCCCCGACGGTCGTTGGCTATTGTTTTGTATGTCCGACTATGGTTGTTTCCCTGTTTACCAGCGGAGCAGCGATCTGTACATAATTGATCTGGAAAAATCACGTCAAACAGGTCAATATGAACCTCGTAAGCTTAACATCAACAGCAACGAGAGCGAGTCCTGGCATAGCTTCTCGACCAACAGCCGATGGATAGTTTTTAGCAGCAAGAGAGATAGTGGGGCTTTTACACGACCTTATTTTTGTTATATCGACGAAAAAGGCAAAGCATATAAACCCTTTCTGCTGCCCCAAGAGGATCCGGACCATTATAACACGTATCTTCGGACTTATAGCGTTCCGGAGCTGATAAACGGACCGGTTAGGGTTACGGGAGAAAAACTGGGTCGTGTAGTTCGCAGTTCTCCGGAGATACTCTGCGACATGCCCATCACGACGGCAACACCCAAAGTCGCGGTACCCGCTGCCCAGGGTGAACCGTGGATGACTGAACGCGAATAAAAGCCGAAAAAAAGAAAAACAAAAAATATTTCGATCATTGCCAGAAGTATTTCACCGGCCGCCGCGCAACACGGCCTCAAGTATGGTCTTTATCCGGACCGAATTTGGGTCCAATTCCGAAGCTTTTCGAATCTCCTTGATGGCCTCTTCCCTATGATTTTGTCTGTTCAAAAGTACCCCCAGATTGCAGTGCAATATCACGCTATCGGGTGAGAAACTTAGCCCCTTTCTGCATACCTCAATCGCCTTGTCAATCTCCTGCCGGCGCATCAATATCTCCGCCAAATTGTTATAAGCCGGCACCAAATCCGGTCGCCAGCGTATCGCCTCGGAATAATGCTTTATGGCTTTGTCAATGTCATCTATTTTTTGATATGCCGAGGCCAATGTGTAATGAGCATATCCGTCAGTCGGCTTGATTCGGATTGCTCTGTTGTATTGCATAATGCCCTCCTCAAGATCATCGAGCTTAAGGAGTGCTGAAGCCACATTGTAATATCCTAAATAAGAATGCGGCAAAGATTTGACCACGAGGCGATACTGTTCAAGGGCCGATCCGGCATCCTTAATGTCTTCAAACAACAGCAAGGCGTATCTTTCATGCAATATCCAATCGTTGCTGTCTTGCTCAATTGCACGGCGAAATTGTGCCGCCACTTTCTCAAGAGCCTCGGGAGTCAATGAGACTTTCAGGTCTGTCAAATTTTGTTCCATCTCTTTGATATGCTTGTCGTGGTATAGCTGATTAGTGAACGGTGCTTTCTTGAGAAAGCCGTTAACCACCTCATCAGCGATCTTATATCGATCCCAATCTGTACAGGCCAGGTGATCGGCACACTCTATTTCAGTAACAAAAGGACGTCCGGCCCGCTTAAGATCGCCCAGGCGATTGGGCAATATCTTTTCGACCTGCTCATAGACCGTCTTTGCCAGGAGATAATTTCCATGAAAGTTCAGATGCACATGCTCATGAAAAAGTTCCTCGCCGGGGATTCCTTGGGGACTGTTCTGTTCAAACGTCTTGACTGCATCGACCAGGTAGAGACCTTTGGTGTTGTCGTGGCGGACTACATCGCGAACGATCTGATTTATTCGACTATCAGCACGAAACCGAAGCGTGTCCATATCCCGTGCCTGAATATATCTGTCCCGCGCCTTTTCATACTCA
>CAZHBL010000155.1:7742-10074 GCA_964530105.1 uncultured Pirellulales bacterium
AAGCGTGTCCATATCCCGTGCCTGAATATATCTGTCCCGCGCCTTTTCATACTCAGCAACTTCCCAATAATATTTCCCAAGTCGATACTGCAGGTCAGCGTAGCCATTGTCGATCTCGGCGGCAGCCAGGCAGGACTCCACTGCCTGACCATAATCTCCAGCCGTCTCGTGGTTTATACCTTCATTATATGCCGCCTCCCACTTCTCGATTTCTGTTGTGGATAAATCAGCAGGATGCAGAGAGCCGAAGGGGGGATTATCTTTGAGATTGCTTCCAACCGTACATAAAATTACTTTCGCTCCGGCGTTGTGTCCCAGGCGAATAATATCTTCGAGATTTTTTTGAAAATGGCCGTAAACGCTTTGTAGTCTGGCATCATTCATCGGCACTTGCCTGTGCACGTTCATCTGCATACCCCGCCAGACTTGCAGCCTGTCTTTATCCGCCCTCATCGATTCCAACAGATTTGCCAGCAACTGGCCCAGTCTCGTGCCCTTAAGCGCAATCATGGCACGAATCAGAGATAAATTGCGGGAAAACGATGAAAAGACTGTACCGGCACCGTAGGGACCTACAACTTCATTGTTGCCCAGGTAAACAACGAACATATCGGGCTTATGTAGAGCACAATCCTTAGCGACCTCTAAGACCACATGCGAATTAATTGCCGCCATTGCTACAACAATAACTTCAAAATTGATTCCGGGATACATCTCTCGCAGCATTACCTTCAAAAACCGCCCAAAACTGAATGCAGGATAAGGCACACCCTGGGCGGCAGATGCTCCCAGCACAAAAATTCGGCAAGTATTATCGGCCTTGTCCTCGATAAAAGTAAACGGTGTAAATTCGCGAGCGATATTCTTAGGAAAAAACCGCCATCCGAACCTTAAATTGTCACAACAGACTTCTTTGCCGTTGACCTCGCATTTGATTATTGCCTCAGGGCGATAGCCATAACCGATTAATCGCAATCCAACCTCCAGTAGCAGAATCAACAGCGTGGGAATAACGAGCACCGCAATAGCGCGAAACACCAATAAACGCCGGCTACTTATTCCCATAGCCTGTGACTTAATGGCGTCCTTTCGATTATCCGCACCAGACATGGAAAGACTTCGGTCATTTTTCCGTTTACGCCGATCCACCTTTGACCGATGGGACGTCTCTTTTTTATTGTATGATGACGGTTTTTTCCTTTTGTTCTTATTGCTTCTGTGTGACATGTGTCTAATCTTGCCTGTCCCGTTTTTAACGTGTCAAAGCACCTGGCTTCTCGATGGATATGGTATACCAAAATTCCATTTCAATCTAAACAAATCTATTGACAGATTCGGCATTTTATGTCTTGAAAAACACAATAAATCCAGGTTTTTATTTGAAAAACTCGCTTTTCCCACTTTTATTAACATATCGCGACTGTTGCCTACATTCCGGAAACTGGCTTGAATAACCTCAATAAACGCCATGCTTATAAATTTCAATCAAATTGTTACCGGTTATATGGGGAATCCTGGGTGATGTTTTTTTCTAAATTTAGAAAAAATATTGATAATTTTTCAAAATTTTCTTGACGGATATAGGGGTAGTTTGGTACAAATAGGTAAGTGAAGTCAGGTAGCTCTTATGGATTTTGGCTTACTGGCGTGTAAAAGTATCCATAGTTCCTGGGCAACCACCTAAGGTGTATTAGGTGGAGGGACAGAGTTGGAGTGAGGTTTGTGATTTGTAAGTAGTGTATCTGCAAGTCAACTTACAACTCAAACACGGCTTCCACGTGGAAGAGGAAGAAAGTCAGGTCCAATAACAGAGTTTTTTCTGGCAAGTAAGTAAAGAGTTTGGTGAAGATTCTTTGTCGCTTGTTTGAAAGTCGTTTGAGGCAGGCACAAACAGGCGCGGAACGTTTATGCCTGTCACAAACTATGTATGAATGTTTTGGCTCGTTGCCAAAACAAATGTTTACGCTTCTTAAAGTAAGAAAAAAGGAGAATCATTATGTGTAAGAAATTATTTCTTTTAACATCTTTTGTGCTGGTATTTGGCCTGGGGGTCAATGCCAACGGCCAGGCAACTGGTTTTATCCTGCAGGAGGTGTGGGAAAATATCGGCGGAACGGCCGTCAGTGACCTGACGAACAACCCCGCCTACCCGGATAACCCGACATGGGCCGCTTTGCTCCCGGACTTGAAGGTAACCGATTTTGCCGACAACTACGGCAGCCGGATAAGCGGTTATCTCTACCCTGATCTTTCGGGCGACTACACTTTCTGGATTGCCTCTGACGACGCCTCAGCGCTCTTTTTGAGCACCGACGACGATCCGGCCAACGCT
>CAZHBL010000156.1:0-10073 GCA_964530105.1 uncultured Pirellulales bacterium
GGCCGGAATACAAGGATCTTTCTGAGCAGCTAAGAGTACAGACCAGCCGCTACCATGATGCAACCGACCAGGAACGGCTAAGTCAGGTCATGACGCATATAAATAAGTTGCTCGATGATTGTCAGTGGGGCAGGGCCAGTGCCCAGATCGAAGGGCTCATTAAGGCTAATCCTGAGAATGAACAGGCAAAAGCAATGAGGCAAGTTCTCCTTGATAAAAAGCAAGAGCGTAAAAGGATATTGCTCGCCGTGTGGGATGATGCTATACAAAACCAGGAGACAGATCGCAGCCTGGAGGTTCTGAAAGAGCTTGACCAGTATCTTACTCCGAATGAGGGATTAGCCCTTCAGGAAGCGGCAAGAGATGCCTTCCGTACCAAACTTCACAACTTAGGTGTGCAATTTGCAATCGCCGTAACCGAAAAAAGATGGATCGGCGCGCTCGAAGTAGGGCAGCATATTATCGCGGACTTTCCAAACAGTAAAATGTCTGAAGAGATCCGTGGCAAGCTGGATGTCCTTAAACAGAACGTCCAAATGCAAAATAGTTGATATTTTGATATTTCACTTGCCAGTTTAAGCATGGGGGGTGATAAGATAGGGTGTATACAAAGACCTTGTTGCGCATTCCTACTCTCCCATTAAGTCATAGTCCGAAAATATTATTGTTATTAGCCACAATATTTAATATTATTTCTTGACTGCGAATTTATATATTGATAAATATTAAGTGATCGTACACATGAGTCTCAAATGCAGGGATAGAATTGGTGCAATGGTTTAATTAACGAAGCTGAAAGACTCATAAGTGTAGAGAAGTGTTTGAAACAGGAAATGTCAAGTAGTTACGACGGGAAGGAGTCCAGGGTTATGGTTAAAGGAGTGAAGAGAAAGAGCATCTACGATAAAATTGGGTGGACGGGATTGTTAAATGTTGTCTGGAGTTCGATGCCTTATCCATTGAGATTTGTTGCTCTGCCATATGGTTTACATGTTTATGGCAGTTTTCTCAAGGGAAGTGCAAATCTGCATCAATTGGTGGGTATGCACTCCAGTGAATACATGTCTTCTAAATTGTTCCGACTTTTAAGGCCGAGATACCATAAGGTGAAAGGTGTTCTTAAAGCTTACGGGATAGATGCTTGATCAGGGTGCCCCATCCGCATTATGTCGCAGTGGAATACGATGGTCTCGTTTACGACCAATTTAGCCAATTTACCAGCCGATCCTGTCGGAATTGGCACATTCGACTGCGCTTAGAGCCCGCCCTGAGTGTGCCGAAGGGACATGCTTTGATTGGCTTTGAATTGGGTTTGTTTTTTCGTGCCCTGAAGGCCGGTTTATTGCCATAAAGGCATTTCTATTAAAGGTATGCGCGAATTCTGATAGTCTGCAAATTGGCTTTGTTTTTTCAAATTAAGCTCAATTTTTCGTCGTTTTTTACTCTTTTTCACCTGTATTTTTCATTATTTTGGCTTTTTTCGACACGGATTTACACCGATTAACACTGTTGTTTGAGCCACAGAGAAATAATATTGTCATCCCTGCGAGAGCACGAACAATAGTTCACCCCATGAGATAGGCAAAGCCGACATCTCACAGGGTAAATAATCAATGACAAAGCCTTTTACCTTTTACATTTTTACTTATTTATGTATTCTACATAAATCTGTTACCTATTATACGAACCATAATCCAAAAGGTCGGCCATATTCTCAAAAAATCTCCGTGAGACGGTGCATGTCAATTAACCGCAGATGAACGCCGATTAACGCAGAACAAGAACAATAATAAGTAGACAATAGAAAATCGTAAATATCAAGGTCTCCATTACACGGCGTTCTTTGTACGTATTGCGTGCTGCGTAATGCGTATTGCGTGCTGTGGATAGTCATTTTAATTAAACGCTGATAAACACGTTTTTTCATAGCGAAAAACGTAAGAATTTGACTTTTTTACACTTTTTTTCAAATTTTTCAATTTTGTTATCAATATTTCACGCGTGAGAAACGCTGTAGAAGATGGAAGAAGTGTATTTATATATTCCGGCTATGAGAAAGGGGCATAAGATGGATCAAAGCTCTAAACAGCCGCTCGATGAAAATGCAAGGCTGATGCAAAAGGCGGACGACGGCGATTACGAGGCGTTCGATCGCCTCTTTCAAAGGCTCGCTCCGCTGCTGATGCACTTATTTGTCAAATGGGGTGTGGACCTCAACTCAGCCGAGGATTTAGTTCAGAAAATCTTCGCCCACCTTTGGGAGCAGAGAAAGAGATTTCGCTTAGAATATTCTTTCGAGGCATACTTATACAGTATTGCCAGGAACACCCTGTACGAGGAGATAAGACAATCTCACAAAATTGCCAAAACAAGATCGAAAAAGCAGACGGTCTCCGATGAGGATATCTACAAAACCTTCTCCCAGCCGGAAGCTGAATTATACCTACAGGAGCTAATCGAAGCTCTTGAAGCGGCAAAAGCAAAACTGACTGATAAGCAACTACAGGCTCTGGAATTTTCTCATGAACCGAATATCGACCTGCATAAGGTGTTAGAGGAGTTTGGATGGTCCGTGGAAGCTTATAAAAGCCACCTGAAACGCGCACGCAAGCGGCTTAGGGAACTTTTGGCCCCATTTTTTACAGATGAAGAAAGATGTAAAAAAAGCTAAAATCGGCCCTTAAGCCGCCGTAAACCGCGATCGTTCAAAAAAAACTTGAAAAATCCCAAAAAAGTCTGCCCCTTTTGGGCCGTTTTTGGTACTAATATAATAGAAGAGCAATAGTTTTTCCGCGGTCGATCAGGAGTGAAGTAAGGTTGGCCGAGATATTTAGTCGTTGGTGGCGCCGTTCGACGGGCACCTTTGAGATAAGCGGCAGGGACTAACACACGGCGAGAGTTTTAGTTCAAGACGAATGAAGGAATTTATGTGCGCATGCCATAGCAGTATGTTGGGAAGCAAGACCATAGGCCGTCCCAAAGTAAAAATAGTAAATTTATACCACAGGTACTTGCGCCATAGGTATTCATGCCATAGGCAAAGTAATTCGCTAATTTATGACCCAGGTATTTATGACTCAATCATCGTAAATCCAAAGGCCTTCACGCTAATAGAGCTATTAGTGGTGATTGCCATCGTCGCTCTGTTGATGGCGATTCTGCTGCCCGCACTCCAAAGAGTCAGGAACCAAGGCAGGGCGGTTGTCTGCCAGGCGAACCTCAAGGCGTGGGGATCGGTATTCTTCCTGTATACTGAGGATAACCAGGGACGGCTACCAGAAAAATGCGGAGGCTCCTTATGGCTTATACGCGGCTCAGTTCTTCGCGAAGGCGATCCGAACAGACCAAGCGTATATCAAGACGTAAAGGCTAATGGCATAGCATGCTGTCCTATGGCCACAAAGCCTCGCGATGATGACGCTCCAGGAACTTTTAGGATCGGCACATCCACGTCTCCGTACCGACTATGGGGTAAATCCGGTTCAACTTTTGAAGCCTGGGAGATTACTACTCCACTTCCACGATTTCGAGGAAGCTATGGATTAAACGCCTGGTTATTTTCGAGCAGTTTTGATACTTCAGTTCCCGAACAGTTCCGGCTCTTCCGACCTCTCAATATTTACCCTCTTAAGGGCAGGGCCAAAATACCCGTGTTACTCGATAGTACAGAGCCTCTTGTTAACTTTTTAGAGTTCTTCGCTCCGCCACAAAACGAGCAAGATGCATGGGGCTTTTTCATAAACCGGCATGATGGATACATTAATGGTCTTTTTGTTGATTGGTCTGTAAGAAAGGTCGGATTAAAAGAGCTGTGGACGCTCAAGTGGAACATGCAGTACGAAACGGCCGGCCCCTGGACCAAAGCCGGCGGGATTCAGCCCGAAGACTGGCCGCCATGGATGAGGAACTTTAAGGACTACTAAATAATATATACTTCGGAGGGTGTGCCATAGCAGAGAAAATGCTGTGGCTGGCGGGATAATGTCCTGCAAAATCGAGCGAGCGAGAAAAAGTAACTGAGTTCTCTGCGCTGGAGGACTGCGCTCGCAAAGTTTGGATGTGAATGTATCGCGAATAAATGACGTTTTTAGCGATAGAGGAAGGAGTCGTAAATGCTGGACAAACATCATGTTTTGCAAAGCATAGTGATTATATTATTGTTGGCGAGGACCGCAGCCGGGGCGGCTGGTTGTTCCTCAGAACATACCGTGACCGAGCAAACACTGAAAGCCATTAAGGATTGTATAACCAATTCACCCACACCGTGGCCTGATGAATGGAAACAGCAATATCTAAAGACAATTCGCAAAGCGATTGAGCAGCATCCGGATGTTCCGCATTACACGACTCGACTGGAAATTCTTAGAAAGGGCTTCGAGCCTTACTGGGGAAGCTTCAAAAAGACTCCTGAAGCGCGCTCGCAAGAGGATGCGGGAGCTTTTAGCCCCATTTTTTACAGATGATGAGGGAAGCAAAAAAAGCTAAAATCGGCCTTTAAACCGCCTTAAACCGTGGTTGTACAAAAGAATTTTAAAAAATCACAAGAAATATTGCCCCTTTTGGGTTGTTTTTGATACTAATATAATAGGAAAGCAGAAATTTCGCAGCGATCGATCATCGACATAGATAGTTTAGCCGGAGTATATGGTCGTCGGCGACTCCGTTTGACGGGCACCTTTGGGATAAGCAGGGACAAACGCACGGTGAGATATTGAGTTAAGGATGAATGAAGGGATTTGTGTGCGCATGTTATAGACGGTACGTTGGGAAGCAAAACTATGGATCATCCCAAAGTAAAAATAGTAAATTCATGCCATAGGTATAGTACTTCGCCAATTTATGGCTCAGCCATAGTAAATCCAAAGGCCTTTACGCTCATTGAAATACTTGTGGTAATCGCTATTATAGCATTATTAATGACGATCCTCGTTCCCGTGCTGCGTAGCGCAAGAAACCAGGCCCGAGCGGTTGTCTGCCAAGCAAACCTTAAACAATGGGGAGCAGTATTAGCGCTTTACACAGATGACAACGATGGAATTCTCCCCCCCGGTAGTGGTAGTGAAATTCTATGGCTTATACGTGGGACAACCCTCCTCGATGGAGATCCGAACAAACCACCCGTATACCACCACATTCGCACAAAGGATATCGCCTGCTGCCCCATGGCCATCCGAGCAGCCGATGACGACGACGCCTTACGTTTCGAATCTTCTTCCTCATTGGGAGGCTCAAAGCAATATTGGATTGAGGGCAAGCCCGGCTCAACGTTTGAAGCCTGGGAAATTATTACCCCGCCTCCACGATTTCGTGGCAGCTATGGCTATAACTACTATTTGTTCAACAAGATGGAATATGATACTTCTGTCTCCATGGATTATAGCATCCATTGGGACGGCATGGACATTTTCAAGTTCAGAAACGTGGCCAAAATCCCAGTATTTCTCGATTCCACAATGCCCGATATTCTTGTTTTTTCGTACTTCCATCCGTGGTCATCCAGCGCATGCATAAACCGTCACAACGGGTACGTAAATGGTCTTTTCCTGGATTGGTCTGCCAGGAGAGTCGGACTCAAGGAGCTGTGGACGCTCAAGTGGAACAAGCAGTTCGACACGTCGAACAAATGGACCAAAGCCGGGGGCATGCAGCCCGAAGACTGGCCTAAATGGATGAGGAACTTTAAGGACTACTAAATAATATATATACGTTGGATGGTGAGGAAATGCCATAGCAGAGAAAATGCTGTGGCCTGTCATTCTCCGTAAGGAGCCCCAGGGACTGAACGAAGTGAAGAATCTCAATTTTAAGGTCAGATGCTTCGCGATGCTCAGCATGACAGATTAAGCGAGTGAGCGAGAAATAGTGACTGAGTTCTCGGCGCTGAAGGACTGCGCTTACTAAGGTGAATTTGAATCGTGGTTGAACGACACCTTTAGTGACAATGAAAGGAGTCTCGAAATGAAATACATTTCTGTTGTTCTGCGAAGCGTACTCATCATTTCACTATTCTCCGTCATTGTGAAAGGAATAACCAGTCACGAAAAGCCTGAGCCGTCAGGCCAGACCCTTAAAGCAATAAAGGACTGTATAACCAGCTCACCTGACCCGTGGCCTGAACAATGGAAGAAAGAGTATATAGATACAATTAGCAACGCAGTTGAGTCGCATCGCAATGCTTCGCATTACGCTTTACGATTAGAGATTCTGCGCAAGGGATTTGTGCCTTACTGGAGAAGCTTCATAAAGACTCCTGAGAGATCTTTATTTGAATTACATTGTGCACGAATCCGTTGGTACATCGAGCATCTTATGGTATCAGAATTTCCTTCCGAACAGGAAAGACAAAAGCTGCGCGATCAATACACGGATATCTGGGACTACGCGGCAGGCTCTCTCTTAGTGCAATTTCCATTTCTCGATCCGAACACGGTAGAGGCAGCTAAAGCAGATGACCTCAGCATATGCTATCGCAAGATTGATGCGCCATTGATGCCTGTCTATCTGAAACCAATGTCTGAGGAAGAGGTTGAGCAAATCAAGCAATGCTGGGACAATCTGCGCTATGCACGTATCGATCTATGGCGCAGGCTCGGTGGTGGCTTAAAAACACTTTCGGAGAAAAATAATACAAAGGCAACCAGTAACGAGCATGATTACGAATTGACAAAAGAAAGCCTCTCGCAGTTGCTGGGGCTGGTTTGGAAGGTCGTCCCTCAACGGCCCGACTATTACCTTAATGCGTTGGAGAACCGGAACAAGGCGCTGAAATACCGTCTTCAGTTGAAGCGACAGGCCCGAAACTGCGTAAAACTTGCTCAGACTCGTTAAGAAGTCGTGGCAGGGGACAAATAAGTCATTTCAAGTGACCTGAATTAATCGGGCTGACGTTTGTATTACTGGAAATCGAACAATGATTGAGTCTTAATCATTGTCACCTGATCGGGATAAGCGGCGAAAGTGTGTATGTGTAATTCGGTTCGTCTTGCCTCGAAGTCGACGTAGCAGAACGGCTGAAGATTGCCTACTTCCAGTTCGGGGAATTTTACGAACACGCCGCGATTTCGGGCGAAACGCTCAAGATCGGTATGGCTCTGCTTGTACAGATTGGGACTCATCTTCTCGACTTGAAAGTCGGTCATATAACTTATTCCCCGGCTCAAAGTGCATTTATGAGTTCTTGGGCCGCTGAACTGAAAGCGTTCAAGCAATCCTCGAGAGGGCAGCATTTGCCCGGGAGCGCTTACACACTCGGTAAGGCAGATATCGCCGGAAAAAACACTAACGACGTGTGTGCATCCTGTCACCCAGATGATCGACTCATATTTTTCTGTATTTAAGTGCCTGTTGGCGTAAATCTGGAAAAGCTCCGGATGTAGAGGCCTTTGAAAAAGACTAAACATCAATTCATCAATCGCTACATTGATTTGTGGTAATTCCATATATAAGCCCTAATACATATTTCTGACTTCCAGGTTGCTCTTATTATACCAAAAATAATACACATAATCAAGGCTGTTATCAGTATTGATAAGGCCGATATTGGCCCTTATAGGACGATTTTGATGCAAGCTCAGCAATCTAAAAGAGTAACAAAAAAAAGAATTTTTGAAAAAAAACAAAAAAATGGCTGCCTTATGCTATCTGCTACTGAAAAAAACGGGCGGTAATAGAAACTGCAATAATATTGTAAAAGGCATGAGTCCCGGCAGTAATTCCAAAACCACGAATCGCAAAAAGAACTGCAAAATAAATTCCTGCGATTGTTCGAAAAGCGAACTTTGTCCAGTTAAAGAGATCTTTGGCATTTGGTTGCCCGCTGATAAAATCTATATGGTGATGTGCGCTGAACAACGCCGCTGAAATGAGGACTGAAAGCACGATAGAATTCTTATGATTCAATCTAAGAGCATCCTGTAAAAGCAGCATCAAAATACATATCAGAATCAAACGAAAAACAAGCTCTTCGTAAATCCCTGCACCTATTCCGGTAACAATATTTGCCAATATCGGGTGAGTTGGGTCATCTTTAACTGTCTGGCCTGTGGCGGAAGATAGCCGAATGTATGCCATCGAAGAGTGCTTTGGCGGCGCTATAGTCTGGATTCGTATAGCACTATTTCCGAGCCGGCCGATTTTGCTTTCTGACCCGGAGGAGCTGGTTAGAGACAACGTCAGGACAATCAATGGCACTGCAAGCAGGACACATTCGACGGCCATCGGCAAAATATCGCCGAACCAAAACCGCCACTGCTTGCCGGACGTGATTTGCATCGCTGTCAAAATCACTACAACCGCCAGCGGAGGCGCTACCCACGCGAATTTACCGCCAAAGCCTATCGACTCGAGCAGGTTTTGCAGCCAGACGAACGCCACCACTCGAATCTGTGACTGGTTCAGGATGTCGGTATTGATGCCAAACGTTCCCAACTCATAGAAAATAATAAACGGCAGCAAAAAAACTATAGCGTAAATCGGACGAGATGTCCTCTCAAGGTAGGAATCACGTGCAAAATTAAACAGTTGCCCCTTGCTGTACTTGCGCTGCCTTTCTGTTTTGTTAGCTTTTTTTGCTTTTACCATTTCTAAATTGTAGCTGCATGCCCTCTTTTCTTTGCGGGTGTTCCTTAATTTCTACTGCCGAATTTATGCAGAGTCTACTTCAAGTAAGCCGAAAATACAATAGTCAAACATGACAATTGTAAGAGATTCAGGGTAAATATATGAAACCGTTTTTATTTTTTTTCGGCGGATGTGAGTTCGAATATATTATCCTTGAGTTGAAATCCGTTCCGCAAAAGTATTTAGATTTCGATTATTTTTACAGCTTTGAGCATCGTGCAAAAGAGCAACAGCAGATAAAGCCGTGCTCGGAAAGGTTCTCGCCCCCGCATTCGGATATTGAAAAAGCACGGGTGTTTTCAGCGTGACATTAGTATTATGATCAGCGAAACATTATCTGAAATCTATCGACTGCTTTACGATGCGTTCGGTCCGCAGCACTGGTGGCCCGGCGAAACACCGTTCGAGATTATGACCGGCGCGATATTGGCTCAAAATACGAACTGGGCCAACGTCGAAAAAGCGATTGCGAACCTGAAATCCGCCGGGTACATGACGCCGGATGCGCTCTATCGTATTGACCTTACGCAGATCGCTGAACTCATACGTCCGGCAGGCTATTATAACATTAAAGCAAAACGCCTGAAAAACTTCGTCGATTGGCTGTTTGACAATTATAGCGGCGAATTGGCAAACCTTCAGACAATCTACACGGGCCAATTGAGAGAGGAGCTTTTGGCGATAAAGGGCATCGGGCGCGAAACTGCCGATTCGATTTTGCTTTACGCCCTGGGCAGGCCCGTTTTTGTCGTGGATGCTTACACCGCTCGAATTACCTTGCGGCACGAACTGATCGAACCGGGCACCGATTATGAGCAATTGCGGGAATTGTTTCAGTCGAATCTGCCAGAGGACGTCCCGTTTTTCAACGAGTACCATGCACTGCTGGTCAGGGCCGGCAAAGAATTCTGCAAGACAAAGGCCAGGTGCCCCGGCTGTCCCCTCGAAGAGTTGCCGCACACGCTCGATATCGAGTATTTTTAGTGAATTTCCTGCCCGGGTTTCGCTCCGGTGTCGGCGCTGAGCATGAAGATATCTTTCCCGCCGGTGCCGGATGCAAGGATCATTCCTTCGGAAAGGCCGAACCTCATCTGTCTGGGTTTGAGGTTAGCGAAGAAAACGACGATTTTTCCGGTTAAATCCTCGGGCTTGTAAGCAGTGGCGATAGCGGCGAAAACTGTTTTTTCCGGTCCGCCCACGTCAAGAACCAGCCGCAGCAGTCGGTCGGCACCTTCGACTGATTCGGCCTTTAGAACTTTTGCGATTCGCAGGTCGATCTTCGCGAAATCATCAATTGTACACTCCGGCTTGAACGGCTCGGCGGGTTCTGTCGCCGCCGGCTGGGGAGCCTGAGTTTCCTTACTCTCTTCTAACATTGCATTCACCTGTTCTTCTTCAATTCGTTCAAACAATCGTTCGAAATCGTTTATCCTGCGGTCTTCCAGCACAGTATC
>CAZHBL010000157.1:0-10062 GCA_964530105.1 uncultured Pirellulales bacterium
TTTCGGCTGCACTGTTAAGTCTCCGTCACGTTATAATTTTGCGATACTGCTCTATATAGCTCGAAGCCACGTTTGCCCAGTCGAATTTCTCCGTCTGTTTTCTCGCCGCCGTTGACATTCGCTTATAAAGCTCAGGATCGTCGGCCAGTCGTTTCACAGCTTTGGCGATTCCTTCGATGTTATCCTGCTCGACGATAAGGCCGTTACCGTCAATCAGTTCGGCCAGGCCCTCACAGCGTGTTGTCACGATCGGCAGGCCGGATGCCATCGCTTCGAGCATTGCATTGCTCATGCCCTCTTGCATGCTGGCGCTGATGAAAATATCGTTATTTCGGTACACCTCCGGCATTTTTTCCGAGTCCATTCTGCCGACGATCTCGATAACGTCACTCAGTTCCCTTTCTGTTACAATTTTCCTGAACTGATGCTCCATTTTCCCGCCGCCGACAACCGTCAGATGGAGTTTACAGGCGGTCCTGTGCAATATCTCGACAGCATCGATAAGCATCTCGATTCGCTTTGTAACCGATAATCTGCCGACCGTCAGGAGCCTGAGCACTCCGGGCTTTTCTGTGGTCTCGGCAGGATAAAACCTGTCCAGCTCCACGCCGTTAGGAATTACGTCAATCGAGACCGATGGTATAAATCGCAGCGCTCGTTCCTTCAAGCCGTTGCTGCAAGCCACCAGCGCCGAAGCCTTCTTCCAGATTGCGCCGAAAACCGGAGCAAGAATTTTATAGTCAAGCTGGAGCCGCGCGTGCTGTCCCGGTACATCCGAGCCTCGCAGCGAAATAATGTACGGCAATTTGCCGGCGTTTCGGTAGCAAAGCCATCCGGTGGGAAAGCCGAAAAATGCGTGAGCTAAATCATAATCGTTTTCACGCAGCAGCCTTCGGTAATAGAATCCAGCTCTGAAGAGCCATTCAATTACCTCGATTCTCCGCCAATAGTGAAGGTCTTTCTTGTGAATACCGATTTTGTGAATAGTGATATTATCGGAAAATTTCTCGCTCACAAAACCAAGTTTAGGCGCCGAGGTCAGCACGTCAATGCGCATCTCGTCACGGCCGGCAAATTGCTGTAGAAGGCAAAGATTTGCTTTTGCCGCTCCTCCGCCTATCGGCGGAAATTCATAATTGAGCATCAAAATCTTCATTTTCAACTTTTATTAGCAATAACATAGAGGTTCGTCTGCAGCACAAGCGGCATTCTGCGAAAATCCACGCGTCGAAGAATATGGCCGAGCTTCTGCAGTTTTTTTTTGGTGAAATTATTGATGGGATTCATTTTGACAAACCGCATCTCGAATCCGTGCCCGGACATTCGCCTTCTCAATTGCCCCGGCGAATGCAGCGAAGGATGATACCGCCGCCATTGCAGCGACTTTGTCCAGAGCGTCTCATAGATAATGTTGCTATATCTGTTAGGCGTCTGGAAAAGGTAATACCCACCCGCGCGGAGCACCCGCCGGACTTCGCTTATGTGTTTGTCTATAGCCGCTATATGCTCGAATAAATCGAAGCTCAGCACAACATCGAAAGATTCGTCTTTGTACGGCAAAGCTTCCGCCGCCTGCACCTCTAAATGAATGTCACCGTATTTTTTCCTGCCGTACTCTATTGCCTCACCCGATATATCGATGCCGATGATATTATGACCCTTACCGCTCAGTTCATGCACCACAGTACCGATTCCACAGCCGATCTCCAGTATCCTGTCTTCCTGCCCGAGTAAATCGGTCTGGGCAAGGAATTCCAGGTTCGTCTGCAGGTTGCCGCGTTCTTCCTTGCCGGCCTTCAGTTCCGTGCTCCAGCCCCGGTCGTAAAGTTCCTGCTGCTTTTTGAGGTTTTCATCCATCAGCCTTTTTGCTCTTTTTATTACGAGGCCGTTACGATTCGCTTATTTGCGCTGGAAAAGGACGTGTAGCCCAAACGTCTGTACAATCGTGTAATTTTTCATGACATAATCTCTGAATGGCTTCATCACCTCATAGCGTTGTGCCTCGGCCGGACCAATCTTTTCACGAAGGGCTTTCGCATAGGCGGCGTCGTACCTTCGAATGCCATCGGGCCTGTCGAAACGCAGGAAACCTTCTTTGGTCAAATCGTCCGGCTGGACGTCGAAGGTTCGCAGAATAGCGCGCCAAAGCTGTTCTCGGTCTTTCGACGGGTTCGTAAGGAGCTGGAGTCCGTTCTGGATACTGGGCCATAATTCCAGCGGCGGTCTGTCCCAGGGAAAGTGGTTCTTACGGCTGTCAACGATAAACTTCGGCGGCTTGTCTTTAAACGAATTTAATACCTCGTCGATTCGTTCCGACAGAGCTTTCGGAGAAAGCGTGTTCATTGTCCCCTCGAATGCCTTCGGAGCCGGGCTGAATCTTTGTGCCGAGATGTAAATGCCCGGGAACCAGCCCCAGACGTAGATTTCATCGCTTGTTGATGAGTTATTATTTATGTATTCGCCTACAACCTCCGAGTAGTTCTTTGCACCTTTTCCATGCGCGCCGGCTTCGGCTAACCTTTGCGCGTAGCCTCTGTATCTCTCCGGCTGGCCCGTGCTGCGATTACGATTGATAATGCCGGAATGCGGACTTCTTAGCACACCGCGAAATATGTGCAGAGACATAACCATCATTATAAGCAGGCCGGCTGCGCCGATTGCCATCCATGCCGGTCTTGACGCAGCATTTTTGGCTTTGTCGGAATAGGCTGATATAAAGTACCCTCCCAACATCGCCGCCGAAGCGTTTAACGGCAGATAATACTGCTCATACGAACGCGGACTTATCCACACAAACGACATGTCCAGCAGCCACCAAACTGCAAAGAGTAACACAAACCTATCGGGGCTGGTTTTTCGGTCATCTTTTAATTTGGCCGTTCCGGCGAAAATAAGTCTTAATATTCTGAGAATGACCGCTCCAACCGCAAGAGCAATAGGCAATATGAGTAATCTATAATAGCGAAGAACCCTGAGCCTGGCTTCTTTTCTCTGCTCGGGGCCGAGCGCCTGCCAGCTATCACGCACGTACGCCGGCAGGAGCTTCATTATAACTCCCTGCTCTCCGGCGGGCTTTTCGGCTGCAACCTCTTTGTTCTCGGTCGCCGCCGACTCAGTTGTGCTGTTAGCTTCCGGCCTCTGATGCGTCGCAAAGAAAGGCCGGTATAAGAATGAATATGGATAATATTGAATCGGTGCTCTTTCTACGGCCAGCCATAGCGATATAGGTACGAGAATAGCCGCCGCCCCCGCGACCAGCAGCAAAATATCAGTGCCGGTTTTCTTCCAACTGTTGTGCTTGAGCAATGGCTGCAAAATCAAAAATAAGCCGACCGCTCCGAGCGCGGACGTTCCGGTTTCTTTGAACAGCGGCGAGAAGCTCAGAAATGCGCCGGCCGGCACCGCACTCCACCATTTACCGTTCAATTGATACAGCACAAAACAGCTCATCCCCATTATCATAAAGGCGATCATGTGCTGCTCTTTCACGTTGCCGAATTTTGCGATCAGCGGAGCCGAAAGATATATCGAGGCGATAATAACACCCACCGAGGCCGCTAACGTTCCGAACAATCTTCGCATGGCGATAAACATTAGCACAAATGCCGCCATCTGTAGAACCATCTGAATCAGCTTAGGGCCGGTCTCGTTGAATCCGAACAGCCGCACGCCTAAGATATTTATCAGCAGCGTCCCCATCTGGGCACTCGGCTTCTCATCGACGCCGATCCGAGCTCCGTTGAGAATGTGCTGAGCCGAATATACGTAACTTCCGCTGTCAAACGGATCGGGCGAGTTGAACTCAATATATTTGCCCATGAAAAACGGAATCGCCGCCAGGACCGCCGTAACGATTATAGCGGCCGCCGGACTCTTGATGTTGAATTTCGACGCTGGCTCCGGTTCATGATGCGGCTTATGCGGTTTTTTTGCAGGTACGTGCTTTCGTGCCGGCTTGCTCATTTACTTCTCTCCCTTTTGGTCGGTCGCTTCGAGGATCTCTTTGATGACATAGGTCGGGCGGTTCTGCGATTCGTGGTATGTCCGAACCAGCAGTTCGGCCAGCAGGCCCATCAGGATGAACTGGATCGTGGCGATAATAAATACGGCTGTCAATATTAGCAGGGGATTGCCGCTCATATCGTTACCGTGAGCGAGCTTCTGGTATATCACGGTCAGGCCGAAAAGCATCGAGCCGGCTGCGCTGAGCAGCCCAAGACTTCCGAAAATATATATCGGCTTCGTGGAGAACGAGCCGAGAAACTTTACTGTAATCAGGTCCAGCAGAACTTTCCATGTGCGTGCCAGCCCGTATTTTGCCACCCCGGCAGTACGTGGCCGGTGGTTGACGACTATCTCCGCGATTTCCGCCCCGCTCCAGCTTGCCAGAGCCGGGATGAACCGGTGCATCTCGCCGTATAATTTTGTTTCCGCCAGGACCTCCCTGCGATACGCCTTGAGCGTGCAGCCGTAGTCGTGGAGTTTGACGCCGGTGATTCTGGAGATCAGCCAGTTAGCCATCTTCGAAGGCAGCAGTCTCGTCAGGACATGGTCGTGCCGTTTCTTTCTCCAGCCGCTGACCACGTCGAAACCTTCGTCGAGCTTGGCTATCATCCTGGGGATATCGGCCGGGTCGTTCTGCAGGTCGGCGTCCATCGCGATGATAATCTGCCCATGCGCGTGGGCGAAGCCGGCGGCAAGAGCTGCAGTCTGGCCGAAGTTCCTCCGAAAGCGAATGACCCTGACTTTTGTATCGGCCTTCTGCAGTTTCGCCAGCACGGCGAAACTTTCGTCGACGCTGCCGTCGTCGACAAATAATATTTCGTAGCTGTGCCGGTCGGCAAGAGTCTGGGTAATCTGCTCATACAGCGGGCCGATATTATCCTGCTCATCCAGCAGCGGCACAACAACCGATACTTCCGGACTATGTTTAGCCATACCTTTTTTCTCCACAGGACACCTTACGGTGCTGCATAAATGACTACTATAATAATATTTATGATATCGGCTGTAAAGACGAACATAAGTAGTTAAAATCGCCCCCGAACGACCGGAAAAAGCAAGATTTAGAGCAATGCCGGATGGAATTTTTGGTTGACAAAGGTTTTTTGGACGGCAATAATATGCCCCGAATAGCCGAAGTGGCGGAACTGGCAGACGCGCGGGATTCAAAATCCCGTCCTGGCAACAGGGTGAGGGTTCGACTCCCTCCTTCGGCATTTTTTTCTTGTTCCCGTTAGCTGCCGCGGCGAGAATCAGCGGCGAATTTCCCCTAAAATACGCCCTTCAAGAGCGAACAATTGTACTTTGTTATGTATTGTTGCAAATTCCTGCCAAAAAGTACTGTAATTTCCCATAACAAGCTGAATTTTCTCTTGAAATAACAGTCAGTAATATGGTATAAATAACAGTGATGATGCATATGCCTGTAGTAGCAGGCAATTATGGAGTTTTGGGCGTTCAGCAGGGATAATTTCTATAGTACTTGTGGTTTTCTGTAAAAGTTTAGTGCTACAATAAAGGGCCAAGACCGCTGGAGTTGTGTGCTTCGGAGAAAATATTTACCTGATAAATCAATGCTTGATTCTCGAAGGAAGGAGGTAAATTCAAGCCGGAAAGAATGTTCTGGGCAGACACAAATCATGATATAGCAAAGGTGAAAATTACGTTCAGTCTAATCCATATTAATTTTTTCGTAAGGAGGATTGTTATGTGTAGAAAATTGTTTTATTTAACCTCTTTTGTATTGTTGCTAGGCCTGGTCAGCGACGCCAGTGCCCAGAAGGGGAAAGGCAACATCCTGTATGAGTGGTGGTTCGACATCGGTGCTGGCACTGCAGTGACAGACCTCACCAGCGCCGCTGGTTATCCGGACAGCCCGGACGAAGCCGAGTGGCGGACGAGCTTCCAGGGGCCGGTAAACTGGAGGGACAACTACGGCACACTTGCCCTAGGTTATGTGTATCCGCCTGCCAGCGGGGACTACAGCTTCTGGATTTCCGGTGATGATTTCTGCGAGCTGTGGATGAGCACCGATGATGATCCGGCTAACATAACTATGATTGCCGAAGTGCCGGGCTGGACCGAAGCGCTCGAGTGGGGTAAATACCCAGAGCAGAAGTCAAAACCTATCACATTGGTGGCCAACAAGAAGTATTATATTGAAGCACTAATGAAGGAAGCAGGAGGCGGCGATAGTCTGAGCGTTGCCTGGGGAGGTCCGACTATTGGCGCCGGTCCTGTGATTATCGCAGGCAGGTATTTATCTCCTGTGATCAGACCTGTTGATATGCTGCCCCGAGACCCTGTTCCGGCCGATGGTTCCGTAATCTGGGAGACATGGGTGAGCACGGAGTGGACGGTGGGAGTTTCTGCGGTTTCTCACGATGTCTTCTTCGGTGAGAATTTTGCCGACGTAGAGGCCGGCACAGGTGACACATTCCTTGGCAACCAATCCGCGGCGAATTTTATAGTTGGTTTTCCGGGATATCCTATTCCTGATGGCCTTGTATCCGGTAATACCTACTATTGGCGGATTAATGAGGTCAACGATGCGGATACTGAAAGTCCGTGGATAGGTCCTGTTTGGAGCTTTTCAGTTGCCCCTAAGACCGCATGGGCTCCCAATCCGGCTGACGGTGCAGAACTTGTTGCAATGAACGTACAGCTTAAATGGACAACAGGTTTCGGAGCAAAATTGCACTACGTAGTCTTCGGCACGGATTTCGACGTGGTAAGCAATACCGTCATGGGTAAACCTAACGGTACTACGACTTTCAATCCCGGTCCACTTGAATTGGCCAAGACTTACTACTGGCGAGTTGACGAATTCGAGGGCCCACTCACGCATAAAGGCGAGGTCTGGAGCTTTACTACCGAGGGTGCCGTTAGCGGCCCGAATCCGGTTAATGGCGCTGTGGACATAAAGCCGACAAAAATCCTGAAATGGGAAGCCGGAGCCGTTGCCGCTTCGCACGAGGTGTACTTCGGTACGGATGCGGATGCTGTCAAGAATGCCACGAAAACCTCACCTGCGTATAAGGGATCGAAAGCCCTCGGACAAGAGAGCTACGATCCCGGTAAGCTAATAATTAACACGACTTACTACTGGCGCATCGATGAAGTAAACGGTGTCAATCCGGATAGTCCATGGGAAGGCACCGTCTGGAAATTTACAACCGGTGATTTCTTTGCCATAGACGATTTCGAGGAATACAATGCCGACGATAACCAGATATGGTTCGCATGGCATGATGGGCTTGGCGCCGGCGCGCCGGGTACTCCCGGTTATGTTCCCGGTAACGGCACCGGTTCGGCTGTCGGAGACGAAACCACTGCCTCTTATACTGAGGAAACCATCGTTCACGGTGGCAGCCAAGCAATGCCGGTTGCATACGACAACAACAAGCAGGGCTACTCGAAGTATTCGGAGACGGAGTTGGCAATGACTTCTCAGCGTGACTGGACCGAGGAAGGCGTTGCTAATTTGTCGCTGTGGTTCAGAGGTTATCCAGCATCAGTTGGCAGTTTTATTGAAGCCCCGACCGGTACTTTCACAATGACCGCCTCCGGCACTGACATCTGGGTTGTCAACGGCGTGGAAGCTGATGAATTCCACTTTGCATATAAGATGCTAACCGGCGCCGGTACGATAGTCGCGAGGGTCGTAAGCGTCGAAAACACAGACGTCTGGGCTAAAGCTGGCGTAATGATTCGCGAGACACTCAATCCCGACTCATCGCATGCTATGATGGTTGTGACGCCTGGTTCAGGTGCTTCCTTCCAGCGACGTCCCGGTACGGGTGCGACCAGTTTGAACACAGATTCAGCCGGAATTGTTGCACCATACTGGGTGAAGATCGAGCGTAGCATAGCCGGTAACTTTACTGGATCAATTTCGGCCAACGGCTCCACGTGGACTATAGTGGGTACAGAGAACATCCCGATGGGCGCGAATATCTATATCGGTTTGGCTCTTACCGCTCACAATGCGACAGCCACATGCCAGGCCGTATTCACTAACATCACGACTACCGGTAATGTCACTGGGCAGTGGACGAGCCAGGATATCGGCATCCTCAGTAACGATGCCGAGCCGCTTTATGTGGCGGTTTCCAACAGTACCGGCACGCCTGCAGTCGTGGTCCACGATGATCCGGCTGCGGCACAGATAGACACCTGGACCGAGTGGGTGATTCCGCTGCAGACGTTTGCAGATCAAGGCATAGTCCTGACTAACGTGGACAAGATTGCGATTGGCCTGGGAACAAAAGGCAATATGACAATCCCCGGCGGTTTAGGCAAGATATTCTTTGACGACATCAGATTGACTCAGCCGGTTCCGGAGCCGCAGCCGTAAAACGGAGTTTAGATTGCCATGGCCTTTAACGAGGCCTGATGATAGTAAATAATGAATTACAGTCAAAAAGGGGCTTATACCGACTTGATTCGGTATAGGCCCCAACTATTTTTTACTAATTTTACTTGACGAAAAGACCGTTAATGTGATATAAGGATATGTATGAGAATCTTTGGACATTTAGTATACCAACGGGCGAAATTTTTGGTGTTTATTTGAGATTTTCACTGTAGTTGATCGCCCATATGGGCATTTGAAGGAAGGAGGTAAGTTCAAGTCGTAACAAATGTTCCGGGCGGACATCAAATCTAATGCAGCAAGAGTTAAATTATTACGGCAATTCTTTTCTCTTTAAATCCCTTTTATGAAGGAGGATTATCATGTACAGAAAATTGTTTTATCTGGTTTCGTTTGTCCTCGTGCTCAGTATCGCATTGACAAACGTAGCCAAAGCCGCGGAACCGGACCTCGTTGGCTGGTGGAGGCTCGACGACGGCTCCGGAATGACCGCCATTGATTCCAGCGGCAACGGCAACGACGGTACCCTTCAGGGCAATCCAAAATGGGTGACCGGGCAAATCGGAGGGGCGCTGCAATTTAATGGAGTCGATGAATACGTAGATGTGCCACATGCCGAGATCCTAACAGCAGATAACGAAGTTACCGTAATGGCGTGGATCAACACCGAAAGATACATCGGCCCCACCGGCGATAACTGGCAGGGGATTCTCTCAAAGTCTAATGACCCCCGGTCGTATAGCTTTTATACAGAGGTGAGTGGTTCCCTGCACTTCAGTGCAGCGGGCTTTGGTCCTCTGAGCACTTCACAAGTGCCGCTCAACGAATGGGCGCACGTTTGTGCGATGGTCGTGGGTGGCCAGATTGCTTTTTATATCAACGGAGAAGCTGCTGGTTTGAGCGGATCAGGAGTTACCCTGCCGGGGACGGCAGATACGGCGAATGTGGTGATTGGCAGGACCCAGGAGGGCGCCAGTCGCAGCTTTCTCGGTATGATTGATGATGTTCGCATCTACATGCGTGGACTGACACAAAAGGAAGTTCAGGATGCCATGTTAGGTGAAGGATTAGCGCAGGCCTTCGGCCCCAGTCCGGCCAATGGAGCAATACATCCGGATACATGGGTGACCCTGTCCTGGAAAGCGGGGGATTTTGCCGTCTTGCACGATGTATATATGGGCGACAACTTCGACGATGTGAATGACGGTACCGGCGATACCTTCCGAGCCAACCAGGGCGATGAGTATTTTGTTGCCGGCTTCCCGGGATATCCCTATCCGGATGGTCTGGTTCCGGGCACAACATACTACTGGCGAATAGATGAGGTCAACGACCTGCATCCGGACAGTCCGTGGAAGGGTGAGGTATGGAGCTTTATGGTTCCACCCAAGACAGCCTATTACCCCGTTCCGGCTGATGAAGCCATATTTGTCGCTCTGGATGCGAAGCTTAAATGGACGGCAGGTTTCGGCGCAAAATTGCACTATGTAGTCTTCGGCAAAGATTTCGACGCGGTGAGCAACACCGCCATGGGCGTTCCCAACGGTACTACAACTTACAATCCCGGCCCGCTCGAATTGGCTAAGACTTACTACTGGCGCGTCGATGAGTTCGACGGCGTCGCTACGCATAAAGGCGAGGTCTGGAGCTTCACGACTCTGGGCGCCGTCAGCGGCCCAAATCCT
>CAZHBL010000158.1:0-7206 GCA_964530105.1 uncultured Pirellulales bacterium
TCTTATAGGTATCTTTAGAGACATCACCGAACGCCAGCAAAAAGAGAAAGAACTCAAAAAAACCCATGAAGAATTGGTATCAGCATCGCGTAGAGCTGGCATGGCGGAGGTGGCCGCGGATGTACTGCACAATGTCGGAAACGTTCTCAATAGTATTAATGTATCGACTACCCTGGTGACAGAAAAAATTGCCGGATCGGAACTGGCAAACCTGGAAAAACTGGCAAGTCTCATAAACGATCACATTGAGGACCTTGGAACGTTCCTTACCGAACACCCACAGGGAAAACATATACCCGTGTATTTGACTGAGGTCAGCAAATGTCTGCAAGCCGAGCAAAGCGATATCATTGGCAAGCTCCACGTATTAGCCGACAACGTCCAGCACATCAAGGACATTATAAGTATGCAACAAGCATACGCCAAGGTTTCAGGCGTCTCAGTAGAGGTATCTCCCAGCCAGTTAGTGGATGACGCCATCCAGATCAACAGTGCAGGTTTACAGCGTCATGGAACTCGACTTGTGCGTGAGTTTCAGGAGCTTCCCAATGTCGAGATTGATAGACAGCGGGTGCTCCAAGTCCTGGTGAATCTGGTCAGCAACGCCAAGTATGCCCTGAGCGGCAGCGACAAAGAAGACAAACTGCTAACCATCCGCATCTATCGACGCAGTGAGGATCGCTTCCGGATCGAAGTGGCTGATAACGGTGTAGGCATAACGAAGGAGAATCTGACGAAGGTCTTCAGCCATGGATTCACAACCAAGGAAAATGGTCACGGGTTCGGTCTACACAGCAGTGCGTTGGCCGCCAAGGAGCTGGGAGGGTCCCTGACGGTCCATAGCGACGGTTTGGGCAAAGGAGCGAAGTTTACGTTGGAATTGCCATTTAAGCCGGCAAGGGCCACACTATGAATGAAAAGAGCCAAAAGAACCGGCGTATCCTGCTGATTGACGACAGCGAGAACATTCACAAAGACTTCCAGATGATTCTTGCAAAAGCTGATACTGATACGTCAGTCCTTCATGAAACGAAAGCTGCAATTTTTGGCGACACGTCGAGATCGCCGCAGCGAATAAGTTTTGAGCTCGATTCCGCGTTCCAGGGCCAGGATGGCTTGGAAAAAGTCCGGCAGGCGTTGGGCGAGGGCCGTCCCTATGCGATGGCTTTCGTTGATATCCGGATGCCGCCGGGCTGGGATGGAGTTGAGACCATTCAGAGAATTTGGCAGGTGTACCCGGAACTTGAGGTCGTAATTTGCACAGCCTATTCCGACTATGAATGGAATGAGATCGTTGCCAAGCTGGGGCAAACAGACCGGCTGCTTATCCTAAAAAAGCCCTTTGAAAACGTGGAGGTTTATCAGCTCGCCAGTGCGCTGACCGAGAAATGGGATCTCGCCAGACAGGCCGAAGCAACGCTCAAAGCCTCTGAGGCGAAGTACGAGGACCTGTATGACAACGCGCCTGATATGTACGCTTCCGTGGATGCCAAGACGGGCCGAATTCTCCAGTGCAACCGTACGCTGGCGACAGCCACGGGTCACACTAAAGAAGAAATCATCGGACGGCCAATTTTCGACATGTACCACTCGGACTGCATGGATGAGGCGAGAGAAGCATTCGATTCATCTATAGCGACGGGAGAGATACACGACGCCGAACTACAATTGAAAAGGAAAGATGGCGGCAGAATCGATGTCAGCTTGAATGTCTCTTCTATTCGAGATGACCAGGGGAATGTCTTATACGGAAGGCTATCCTGGCGTGATATCACCGAGCAGAAATTGGCCCAGAAGAAGATCGCAGATCTGGCAAAATTCCCGAAAGAGAATCCCAATCCCGTTTTGAGAATATCGGCTGAGGGAATTGTTCTCTTTGCCAATGAAGCGAGCGAGCCCATGCTTGAGACATTGAAGATTCAACAAGGTCGGCGTTTACCGGACAGCTACTGCAAGAAGATAAAAGAAGTGGATGCCTCAGATACGTCCTCCCAGTTCGAGCTGGAATGCCTTAACGGCAGTATCTACCAGGTTACGTTAACCCCTGTATCCGGATCGGGCTATTTGAACGTTTACGGTCTGGATATCACAGACCGCAAGAAGGCCGAAGCAAAACTGAAACAGGCAGCGGAAGAGTGGAGAACAACGTTTGACTCCATCTCGGACATGGTGTCGATTCATGACAAAGATTTCAAGATCATAAGGGCGAATGAGTCATTTGCCAAGGCCTTTAATATGAGGCCCGCGGAGGTCATTGGCAAGACTTGTTATAAGCTGGTCCATGGGACGGAAGAACCTCTGCAAGCCTGTCCTCATGCAAAGACGTTTTGTTCCGGAAAGCCGAACTCTGGGGAGTATTTCGAGCCTCATCTTGGAATTCACCTTGAGGTGTGTGCCTCACCCATATTTGATCAGAACGGAAGTATTGTAGCCTCTGTCCACGTTGCCAATGATATCACCGAACGCAAGCATGCAGAAGAGAGACTTCATAACAGTGAGGTCCGACATCGTACCCTATTTGAAAGTACTCAGGATGCTGTTATGACACTGGCGCCTCCTTTGTGGAAGTTTACCTCGGGCAATCCGGCGACTTGGGCAATGTTCGGGGCAAAAGATGAGGCCGAGTTCACCTCATTTTGCCCTTGGGAAGTATCTCCTGAGCAACAGCCGGATGGGCGGCCTTCGTCGGAGAAAGCCAAAGAAATGATCGAGACGGCTATGCTAAAGGGTTCTCACTTCTTCGAATGGACTCATCAGCGGCTTAGTGGCGAGGAATTCCCGGCCACTGTATTGCTTACAAGAATGGAACTTGAAGGGCAACAAATGCTACAGGCAACGGTGCGTGACATCACTGAAAGCAAGAAAGCCGAGCAGGAGTTGCTCGCCACGAAAGAGCAGGCCGAAGATGCGAATAGAATCAAGAGCCAGTTCTTAGCCAACATGAGCCATGAAATCCGCACTCCAATAAATAGCATCATAGGTTTCAGCGAAATGCTGACCGAGGATAGCCTCAACAACGAACAGAGACAGTATGCCAATCTTATTCGAGAAAGCGGCAAGAACCTTATGACGATAATAAATGATATCCTTGACTTCTCAAAAATTGAGGCTGGCAAGCTTGAGATGGACATGGTCGAATGTGACCTTGTCCAAATCCTTACCGATATTGATTCGATGCTGCGTCCGGCGGCCGAAAAAAAGGCATTAGAGTTTGAGATATTGCAGTGTGATCAATTGCCTGCCCAGATTCGTACTGATCCGGCACGGTTGCGCCAGTGCCTAATCAACCTTGTAAACAACGCCATAAAATTCACAGAAAAAGGCCATGTACACATAAATGTCTCGCTCGAATACGACGGGGACGAAAAACCGCTTATCCGCTTTGATATCAAAGATACTGGCATAGGAATCAACGCCCAAAACCTTGGAAAGGTATTTAAGTTGTTTACTCAGGCCGATGGGAGCACCAGCCGAAAGTATGGCGGTACCGGATTGGGTTTGGCTATCACAAAGCAATTGGCAGGGCTGCTCGGTGGAGAGCTTACTTTAACCAGTGAGGAAGGAAAGGGTTCCATGTTCTCACTTGTAATACCAGTTGGCCTTGATCCAACAAAGTGCTTGTTTGTGGACACGAACAACACGACCGTTGAGATAAACCACGGTGACGATAAAGCAGAACAATCCAAATTATCTGGCCATGTACTCATTGCGGAAGATGTGGAAACCAATCAGGTGCTTGCAAAGGCACTGTTGAATCGATTGGGTCTGGATGTGACGCTTGCAGCCGATGGAAATGAAGCGGTGCAGAAGGCTTGTGCCCAGAACTTCGACCTGATACTCATGGACATCCAAATGCCGGAGATGGATGGCTATCAGGCCACAAAAGCACTAAGAAAAGAAGGAATAAAAACGCCAATAATCGCACTTACAGCTCACGCAATGAAGGGCGATGACAAAAAATGTATAGAAGCTGGGTGCGATGACTATATGCCCAAACCGCTCGACCGCCGATTACTTGAGGAAAAAGTCCGCAAGTACCTACTGCCAAGGAACAAAGTGTTGAGTGAAAAAGCCAACTCAGTTAAATCGCAGGTAGATGAACTCACTAAGCTCTGTTCGGATCCTATCCCTCAGGAATCTAATTTGAAGGAGACGGCCGGAATCGAAGACAACAAGGAAATACTTAACTGGGAAGACCTTATCGGCAGATTGGAGGATGAGGAGTTGATCAAGGAAATTGTGCCTATATTCTTAAACGATAATAAGGAGCGGCTTGAAGTGCTCACAAAGGCGGTGAAAGCCGGCGATGCTCAGGCCATCAAGTTGTATGCTCATGCAGTGAAGGGGGCCGGTCTAAATATTGGAGCAAAACAGCTTTCAGATATAGCCTATTGTCTGGAATGTGCGGGTAGAGAAAATGATGTGGTGGTGGCTGTGTCACTTTTTGATAAGCTGAAAGTCGAACTTGAAAAAGTCATGACGTTCTTGTCCAGGACGGACTGGATTGAAATCGCAAAACGAGAGAAGGTCATTACAGACGAAAAACTCAATGCCAATACTACTTATTAGAGATCAAGACAATCAATACTCTGAAGATTCTTAAGCGATTTGACAGATGGGGACTGAGACAAACGAAACAACACAAGCTCTTATTGGCAGAAAGGTTATAAAGATCCTGCTGGTCGAGGATGATGAGATTGATAGACTCTTGATTGAACAGGCTTTAGCCAAGAATCATACAAATATTGAATTTGCTACTGATTCGGCAGGGAGTTTATCGGAGGCAATTGAGTGTCTCAATACTCGGGAGTATAGTGTAATATTGCTTGATCTGATGCTTCCTGATAGTCTGGGGCTTGAAACGGTTCAAAAGATCAAGAAAATTGATTCACACGTTCCTATCGTAGTGTTAACAAGATTAGATGATGAAAAAGCTGGTCTTTACGCTATAAAAACCGGTGCAATGGATTATCTGGTTAAAGGGCAAGTATTGGATAATGTGCTGGTTAGAACGATTCAATATGCTATCGAACGCAATCAGATGCAACTGGTTTTGCAAGAGACAAATGATAAGCTCGAATTACGAGTTGAGGAACGAACAAGAAAACTTTTAAAAACAAATGAACTTTTGAACAAAGAAATTATAGAGCGTAAACAAATTGAAGAAGCTCTGCGCAGCAGTGAAGCAAATCTTCACAAAGTCATCAGTGTAAGCCCTGAGGGTATTATCATCTTAGGCCAAAACGGAATCATAAATTTTGCCAATTCCACTGCGGAATCCTTTCTTGATCGTGACTCAAGACAACTTCTGGGAGAGAAATTTGCATTTCCTATTAACTTGAATAAAGCAACGGAGATTGAGATTGTCCGTAAGACTGGAGAAATAGTTACAGTTGAGATGAATTTGACAGAAATAGATTGGGAAAAGCAAAAGGCTTATCTTGTATCACTACATAACATAACCGAGCGAAAAAAGGCGGAGAAGAAAATAAAAGAGGCGATAGAAATAAAATCGAAATTCGTATCTACAGCCTCTCATGAATTGCGAACGCCGCTAACTGCCATAAAAGAGGGCATACGTTTAGTGATTAATGAGAAAACAGGGGAACTTAACGATGAACAAAAAGAGTTGTTAAGTATCGCGAAAAGAAACGTAGATAGGCTTGCCAGGTTGATTAATGATGTTCTGGATTTTCAGAAGCTTGAGTCAGGCGGGATGAGCTTCAACCTCCAGGAAAATGATATAAACATAATTGTCAAAGATGTTTATGATACTATGGCCCCTGCAGTAAAGCGTTTAGGTCTGGATTTTATACTTGAATGTGAAGCTAACTTGCCAAAAGCTAAATTTGATAGCGATAGAATTGTGCAGGTTATTACAAACATGGTCAGTAATGCCATGAGATTTACGGAAAAAGGGACTATTAAGATTGCTACTATCAAAAGTGAAAATGTAGTTCAGGTCTCTGTCACTGATACGGGTTATGGAATAAGAAGAGACGATCTGCCAAGAGTATTTCACGAATATGAACAATTGGGCCAAGATGGAGACAGAAAAACAGGCGGTGCGGGTCTTGGTCTTGCTATTTCCAAGGCAATCATTGAACAACATAGAGGTAAGATCTGTGTGAAATCCGAATATACTAAAGGTTCGACCTTCTATTTCATCTTACCCGTTAAGGAACGAAGGACCAAGGAAAGAGATGAATTCGATAGAGAAATTGACAGGCACTATAGTAATCGGAAGCTATAGTTTGCCTGTGAATGATGTAGCCTTGAAATGCAAAAGGATGATTTTAGATGATTAGAAAAAATATACTCATAGTAGATGATGAACAAGATGTTCTTTTGGTACTTGAAAAAGGATTAACTGCAGAAGGATATTCTGTTATTACGCCCTCCAGTGGCAATGATGCCATAAGTTTGGCATAATCAAGACGTCCCGACCTTATTAGACTCGATAGTATATTAGGAGACATGCTTGGCGGAGAGGTTGCTGCAAGACTGATGGAAGACGCGAATACAAATAATATTCCTATTATATTCTTGGGTGATTTGTTATCGAAGAAAGATGAAGTAGAAAAGGAAGGTGTTTACTCAGCCATACGATATGGGAAAACTGCTGACAATAATAGAAATATTCCTATATGTGTTAGCAGTGAAAATATAAATCATAAGACCTATAGGAGTTCGACTGATGAATAAGAATATTTCTGTCCTAGTAATTGACGATGAAACAGATATTAGGAAAGTATTGGAATATAACTTGGAATTGGAGGGATTTGATGTGTATTCGGCGGCTAATGGGCCAACAGGTCTAAAAATAGCCCGTGAGAAAAAGCCCGATGTGATTCTGTTAGATTGGGTAATGCCGAAAATGGATGGGTTGGAAGTTCTCGCGAAGCTTAGAGATAATGAAAGGACAAGGGACATAATTGTATTTATGTTAACAGCTAAAAACATGATGGATGATGTGGCTAAGGCGCTTGCCAACGGCGCCGATGATTATATCCCAAAGCCTTTCGAAGGAGCAGAGTTGGGGATAAGAATTCTGAGTATGTTTGAGGCATTGAGAAAGCGGAAAAGTGGCGATGTCTGTGAAAGTGAAAAAATGATATGCTTACAATCATCAGAAAAAGGTTGACAGAGATATAAAGGTGAAAAGCTGACAAAAAGCGGTTTGTATTACTCTTTGCTGTGAAGAAG
>CAZHBL010000158.1:7306-10033 GCA_964530105.1 uncultured Pirellulales bacterium
ATAAAGGTGAAAAGCTGACAAAAAGCGGTTTGTATTACTCTTTGCTGTGAAGAAGTCGCAGAGTTGGTAGTATGCGTCTGTGATAACAAATGAAAGTTGAGTAGTTCAAACCCCGATAATAGGACTGTGTAGTAAAATGAAAATTCACACAGACAACTCGTTAGTTATGGGAATAAGATTACAGAAGAGGCAAAGATCAACTGTTGCCGCTAGCCGGTGGCGCGACAGCCTTCTACCAGTAGCCATATTGTCAGTTCTTGGTATCTTGCTGACGCTAACTATCTCGCGTGTCGATGACTTGCTGCCCAACTTTAGACTGGTCCATTTGGTCCTTCATGCCGTGCTTGAAACTCTTGGCTGTATGCTCGCCCTGGGAATTGCCAGCTTTCTCCTGATGCGTAGCGGGGAAAAGAACAATAGGTATACAGTTTGGTTAGCATCCTCTATACTTGTTATGGGCATCATAGATGCTTTTCATGCAAGTATGGTGCCCAGCAACGAGTTTGTCTGCCTACGCAGCACAGCCCACTTGATTGGTGGCATGTGCATTGCCCTTATCTGGCTACCTGAGCGGCTAATACGGACGCGATTGGTTGAAGTACTGCCTAAAGTACTTGCGATAGCAGCCGGGCTGTTTGGTGCGATATCGTTGACCTTTCCTGAGATACTGCCTACGGTTTTTGCCGATGGGAGATTCACTGTAGTTGCCAAAACACTCAACTTTACCGGAGGCATTCTTTTTCTTGCTGGAGTAGCATACTTCATCTTTCGTTTTGACCGCAACCAGGATAATATGCAGGTACTGTTTGCTGTTTTTTGTTTGCTTTTTGGTGTAGCCGGATTGACCTTTATGTTCTCAAGGCTCTGGAGTGTCGGGTGGTGGCTTCTGCATTTTGCGCGCTTGACAGGCTACATTGTTGCGTTTAAGTACGTTTCAGCTAATTCTTCAGCAGAATATCTGTCTCTTATTAGAAACCAGGAGACTCTTCGATTTGCAAACACACGAGTAGAGGAGTCAAAGCGGGAGCTCGAAAGGCTCAATGAGCAGCTTGAGGCATCCGTCCAAGAAGCAAATCGGCTGGCCAAGAAAGCCGTGGTGGCAAATCTGGCCAAGAGTGAATTCCTGGCCAATATGTCACACGAGCTGCGCACCCCCCTGCACAGTATTATTAGCTTTGCCTCATTCGGCGTCAAGAAACACACCAGTGCCGAACGAAAGAAGCTACTCGATTACTTCAACCGGATCAGGCAAAGCGGCAGAACGCTTCTGGAGCTGCTCGATGATCTCCTTGACCTGGCAAAGCTGGAATCAAGAAAGGCAGTGTTCACGTTCGAGCCCACCGACGTCAGGAGCCTGGTGGAATCCATGAAAAATGAGCTGGAAGCCTTACTATCGGAGCGCCGCCTGGAGATGCGATGTGGAGCAACCGACTTCCATGAGCCTGTCAAGCTCGATTCGGACAAGATCAAACAGGTGCTCCGCAACCTTCTGAACAATGCGATCAAGTTCTCTCCACAGGGCGGGATAATCGATGTACAAGTCTACGGCATGGACGGCTTTGTCAGAGTGTCGGTTCTTGACGAGGGCCCTGGGATTCCTCCGGACGAGCTGGAAGCCGTGTTCGACAAGTTTGTGCAGTCGAGCAAGACGAAGACAGGAGCAGGAGGCACAGGTTTAGGGCTCGCGATCTGTCAGGAGATCATAGCTGCGCATAGAGGCCGCATCTGGGCAGAAAACAGACTAAAGGGCGGGGCGGTTTTCTCATTTGAGATACCGCTTAACTTTTGATGCGCACAGAAATACAGTGAAATAATATCAGGTTAATCAGTATTCTCACCTGCTCGTCTGTAACCATTCTAATCTCCTTAGCTAAGGGAAATAACGCTTCTGCAAAATGCACAGTTCTATGTTATGTTGCTTGTAATGATATAAGCGAGCCGACTCTCTCCGTTTGTTTGTGCGTTTTACAGAACGCATTGCCCAGCCGGGATGTTTGCAGTCGCAGGCTTGTCTCAACAGCGAGTACAACAGAGCGCGAACCACCGGAACGGTCAGCGCCAGCGTGTATTTTTTCCCCCGGCGTGTTTCCAAAATTAAAAACCACGTTGCAATAGGCGAGAGCGTTTGATGATGGTACCAACCGGCCCATGTATGCACTTCATAATCAGAAAACCCAGCCTCACTCTTGGCTCGCTTGAGGCTATCTTCTATACGATGTTCGGCCTTGACCACATGGGCCAGCTTGTCCAACGGAGTATCCACAGGAGCATTGGAAAGATAGTAATCGTATTTTACTGTGCTGTTTCCATCCGGCGAACGCGTAACGATCAGGAGCTCTTCGGTAGAATCAGGCCAACGGTGTTCCGTCCGGGCTACAATACGCCTCTTGACAATCTCTATAAATGTTTTTTTTATCAATTAACCTGATTGCGAATTAGCCCCTTTCACTTACGTTTGGATTTCAAGACCTGGGCTATTTTTTCGAGTAGCACTGTGTAATCAAATGGCTTGACGACATACTCGATGGCACCTCCTTTTTGTGCACCGGTGATATGTTCCTGGTCTGCAAGGGCAGTAACCATTATCACCGGGATATCCCGTGTCTCTTTAGAGGCCTTTAGTTTTGCCAGCGCAGCCGGCCCATCCATATTCGGCATGAGGTTGTCAAGCAGGATGAGGTCAGGTTGTTCCCTGCTTACTTTATCGATGCACTCCAGGCCGTCTTT
>CAZHBL010000159.1:0-9965 GCA_964530105.1 uncultured Pirellulales bacterium
TGAAAGAGGCATTATAGAACATAATTTTTCGTCAGGGTCATCGATGTCCTGGCACTTTTGGGTCATCGATGTGGTGGCACTCATCAGGTAGTGATTAGCCCTTAGCCCTTGACTTGCCATGCCTTTGGTACTAGGGACTGTGTAGCTGATTTTCCCCTTCCTCTTTCACTTTTGGAGGCAGTGCCATGAAGACCAACCTCAAATAGATCCTATTGAAGATTATTTCCAGATTAGAGAATAGACTGATTTCCAAAACAAAGAGCCCGCAAAAACATACAGCCGTATAAAATATCACTGCTGTCCCACTAAGAATTAACGAAGGCAATGTAACTTTATGATATATATTTAAATATCGACAAAATGTGACGGGATCGACTTGAAATACGGTTGAGTGCCCTGATACCCCTTTCGATGGCTGTAATAGGCAGCGGAAGGAGATGAACAGTGTACAAAGGGCAAACCGTATTTTCGCAAATCATGGGTTTTCTCCCTGTTAGGAAATTTCGTCGATGCGTTGACCGTTACAACGGTAATTACCGTGTTCGTTCTTTTACATGCCTTGATCAGTTTCTTTGTATGGCTTTTGCTCAGCTAACCTATCGCGAGAGCCTGCGTGACATTGAATGCTGTCTTCGCGCCATGCGTGGGAAGCTTTACCACATGGGCATTAAGGGTAAAGTCTCCCGTAGTACAATAGCTTATGCCAACGAAAATAGAGACTGGCGCATCTATTGCGATTTTGCTCAAATTCTTATTCATGAAGCCAGGCATCTATATTCGACCGACGATTTTGGTCTTCAACTTCAAGAAACTGTTTACGCCCTGGATGCTACGATCATCGACTTATGTCTGTCGGTCTTTCCCTGGGCTCGTTTCCGAAAGACCAAAGGCGGCATTAAGTTGCATACTCTGTTGGACCTGAAGGGAAGTATCCCTTCTTTTATAGCTATAACCGCGGCCGCAGTTCATGAGGTAAACATCCTCGATGAACTCATCCCTGAAGCTGGTGCACTCTACATAATGGATCGCGGTTATTTGGACTTTGAACGACTATATGCGTTGCATCAATGTGCTTCGTTTTTTGTCGCCAGAGCGAAAGCAAATACCCGTTTGAGACGGCTCTATTCGATGCCAGTGGATAAATCTTCCGGTTTAAGATGTGACCAAATTGTTGTACCAACCGGGTTTTATCCTCGAAAGAATTATCCCGAAAAACTTCGACGAGTCGTATTCGTTGATACGGATAAAGATAACCGATTGAATCTCCTGACCAATCAAATGACATTGCCGGCATTAACAATTGCCGAACTGTATCGATGTCGATGGCAAGTCGAATTGTTTTTCAAATGGATCAAGCAGCATCTTCGGATAAAGGCCTTTTATGGTACATCCGAAAATGCGGTGAAAACTCAAATTTGGATCGCAATATCCGTGTATGTCCTGGTAGCCATAATAAAGAAACGGCTGAAATTGGACCTCAGTCTCTACACAATTTTACAGATTTTCAGTATTACTCTTTTTGAAAAAATGCCCATTCTAAAGGCTCTCACGGAAACCGGTTTCAAAAACAAAATTACTAGTGGGCCTATCCAACTGAATTTATTCGAATCTTAATTGGACACTACTGATAAAATATAATGTTTGGGAAGAGAGAAGAAGAGGAATCTTATGAGCAACAACGACTTGGTCTTGGTAAAGCAATTGATCGAACAGCGGCAAAAGGAAGTGGCGCCAGATATCCCCGCATCAGAGTATTTCCAGTTATTTGTATCAGAGCAAGCGCTCAAGGATCACGACCTCTCGTATGACGAGATTAGCCAAGGTATAGTCGATGGAGGCGGTGATGGTGGTATAGACGGCATCTTTTTGTTCGTCAGCGGCTCTCTTATGGCTGAACCTGCTGATGCTGCAGAATTCAAACGAGGCGTGCCCGTCGAATTAGTCTTCATCCAGGCAAAGGCATCGTCAGGCTTTTCTGAAGCTGCCATTGATAAATTCCTCAGTTCAACGCGCGACTTGCTTGATCTGAATAGCGATCTGGAAACCTTGGCAGCTGTCTACAGAGCTGACCTACTGGGAAAAATCGCCGATTTCCGTGAAACATATATTTCGCTAACTTCTAAGTTCCCAAAATTTTCTATTCGGTACTATTATGCGTCCCTCGGTACTGAAGTCCATCCGAATGTCGAGCGGAAAGTGGTTCCACTCAATGCTCTCGTCGAATCGCTATTCAGTCCTGTTGATTTTGGCTTTGAGTTCCTGACGGCGAGCAAAATATTGGAGCTGGCTCGCACGTCTCCGAGCACCGCTCACCAGCTTCGGCTCGCGGAATCGCCGATTGCGACTGGGGACCAAGGCTATCTTTGCCTCGTTGGGCTCCGTGATTACGGTGCCTTCATCACCGAAGATAATGGATACCTGAAGGAACGGATTTTCGAGGGAAACGTCCGAGATTACCAAGGCAACACCGAGGTGAACAAGGCCATTCGGGATACTTTGATCAACCCGGGGGATGAAGATTTCTGGTGGCTGAATAATGGGATATCCATCACCTGCGCATCGGCAACGCTAAGCGGCAAAACTCTTACGCTTGAGGATCCCGAAGTCGTCAATGGTCTTCAGACTTCCCGAGAGATTTTTCATGTCTTCTCTTCCGGAAAGCAGGAAGACAACACACGCAATGTGTTAGTCCGGGTTCTGGTTCCCGGCGAAGAGGAGAGCAGAGATCGTATTATCCGAGCCACCAATAGCCAAACCTCCATCCCTATCGCTTCGCTTCGGGCAACGGACAGAATTCATCGCAACATCGAGGAATTTCTTGCTGCCAGAGGTTTTTTCTACGACCGAAGGAAGAACTACTACAAGAATTTAGGGAAACCCGTCAAAAGCATAATCAGTATTTCCACCCTTGCACAGTTTTTTCTTTCTTGTGCTATGCGCGACCCTGGCAATGCTAGAGCTCGCCCTTCAAGCCTCCTGAAGAGAGATGAAGACTACAAACGCATATTCGACGAGGCCCACCCACTGGCTGTCTACTACGTCTGTGCTGTTTTGGGCAGGAAGGTTGAATATGCTTTGCGATCAGAGGGCTGCAAAGTTGAGCAGAGCCACTGGAACAACGTCAAATACTACGCCCTGATGTTGTTAGGTTTGCGGTTGGGAGGTGGGATACTCCCTTCCATGCAGCAGATAGCCGAGGTGGACGCTAAAGCAGTAGATGACAATATATGTCTCCAATGCGTTCATGATGTATGGGAAGAGTACTGTGACTTGGGAGGGACAGATAAGGTGGCCAAGGGCAATGAGCTCGGCCGAAAACTTATTGAGAAACACCGGCAATCTGTTCAAAGTTAGCATGCAGACATGGACAGTCCTCGCGGGCGGCAAGCCCAGGAATTTAGTCCCGAACATGGCGCTGCACAGGACGGGGAATCCGCTGGCGCTCCTTCCTCGCCTGTGAGCTTGTAGGGGCTTGTAGAGGGTCGGGCCACGACAACAAGCTGATATTTCACTGAAAAGGCAAGAATCGCGGTATCTGAGAAGCCTTAGAACAACGTTTTTGGCCTAGAAATGAGTGAGCTAACAAGATAACGGATGGCCAGAGCGAAACGACACTACATCCCCGGACATGTGTGGCACATAACCCACCGATGTCACAAAAGGGAATTTCTCCTAAGATTCGCTAAAGACAGAAGGCGATGGCTATACTGGCTATTTGAGGCGAAGAAACGGTACGGGCTAGTGATACTGGACTATATGGTGACATCGAATCATGTTCACCTGCTGGTCGTCGATGGTGGCGACCGGCACGTGATACCGAAATCGATTCAACTGGTGGCTGGTCGGACAGGACAAGAATTTAACCAAAGGAAAGGACGAGCCGGTGCATTCTGGCAAGACCGATATCATGCCACTGCTGTAGAATGCGATGATCATTTACTTCGATGCATCGTATACGTTGATTTGAACATGGTTCGCACCGGGGTTGTGAATCATCCGTCAGAATGGGCTTTCAGCGGATACAATGAAATTCAGGAGCCACGGGAAAGGTACGCCTTGATTGATTATGACAGGTTGCTGGATCTGGTTGGCATCGATACTTACGATGCTTTTAAAAAGTCTCACAAGGGTTGGGTGGAGGAATCTCTTACAAAGGGGGAAAAGATTCGCGAAAGCAGTTGGACAGAGGCTGTAGCGGTGGGAAGCAAAACATTTGTTGAGAAGGTCAAGGAGCGACTTGGGATTAGGGTAAGGGGGCGGAAGGTTCAAGAGGAGCAAGTCGCATATCAGCTCCGAGAACCGTTGAGTGCTTACAGCGACGTTTTTGCCCATGAAAGGAAGCTGCTAAGGCCTGAAAACGCCTACATTTGGAACAGTTGTAATGAGATATCAATAAGATAGCGCGGCCCGACCCCAAGCATGGGCCCTATCCCGATTGGGGGTATGATATGCCAGAAGAACCAGAGCAAGATGAAAAAGGACAAAAAGAATGCCTTATGGACATAAATGGATCGACCGATATGGCTCCTTCCGTCGGAACCACGGAGAAAACGCCAAGACGGTTTGATACCATCCTGAAGAGTGTACCTATAGGTGTTCTGGTTCTCTATGCGACTGGATACTTCATTCGTCTTGCCTATTTTCGGAGTGTCAACATTAATTGCATAGATTTTTTTAGGGCCGAATGCTTCGAGACGGGAGCATCCTTCTATGTGCTGTCGTCCGCCTTGTTGGCATCTGTTCTCCTTCCTTGCGTGGTCATCCTCGGGAAGATAAAGGGACACAGCTTAATCCCAAAGGAGATGACATTGGTCGGGTTTATATCCTCCATGGGGGCAATACTCGTTATATGGTTAACGTATATTACGTCCGCCATATTCCTTCGACCACAGGACTTCGGAACATCGCACAAGCATATGGGGCAAATGACGATTGTGGCAAGTTCCTTTATTATAGTACTGATTTTATCCACGAAACTTCAGCAGAAATGCGATCAAGCAGTGAAAAATAAGCGGCCGTGGCCCATAACCTGCAGATGGGTGAGCCACATCGCTGACCTTTGCAGAGTATCGTTCCTAGTGCTGACGTTGTTATTCGCGTACAAGATATTCGTGAAAGATTTGCCCGAACCATTTTACGTGTTTCGCGACGAATATTGCCTCGGCTATCTGCTCTTTCTATCCCTCTTCAGCGCCATAGCCTATCGTGTATTTGCCACAATGCTTAGCGGCATCGGCTTCATCCAAGCATCATCACCACCCGAGAGCCAAAACAGCGGCGAGGAGCTCGTTCAACGTAAGCCAACGCCAGAGAAGCCCATTGAGAAAACGCTCGTAGTGGGGTTACGCATATCCATCTTCTTCCTCCTGCTCTTTCTGCTCTTGCTTAGCTTCACCTTTGGACCTTTCATACACATACCAACGAACAGGGGTGGGGGAAGGCAATACAACACCGTGGAGATCCAATTTGCGAATCCCATAAATGCATCCCGGTATACTTTCGCTTTGCAGAGCGACAGCAAGACCAAGCCTGTCTATCTTTTGGATGAGAATAGTTCATGGGTATACGTCGTGCAGATCCCACCAGACACAAATGGGAACCCAAGGCTTGTGTTTCGGAAAATGGCAGCGGGGAAGACATACTGCATCAAGAAAGATCAGATAGTGGATATGGTCTTCCAAAAGGAATGATAGCAGCCCCCAACAAGATGAATTCACACTATCGTCGCTGGCGCGCCAAAGTGTGATTCACGACGTTAGGCATCCCGGAGGTAGAAATTCATGGGCCGCTACTTCTTTTGGTTGATTTTTTCAGCAGCAATAGCTGCTTTTGTCTGGATTGCATGGTGGAGCGACCTCGCCTATTTTTTGACTGATAAGACAAAGTTCAGCCTATTGCCCTTATTTGTCGTTGTACCGGCGATTGCGGTGTTTTTTGCTACCGTTGTTCCTTCACTGCCATTAGGCGATAAGTTCCTTGGAAGGTTCATATATGTAATCATTCTTATTAGTTTCGTCACCATAGCGTGGTACTTTTGGCTCATTGATAGCTCGCGTCTATCATCTTGTATTGATACGTCAAGCTACACAATAAGAGATCATGCTACAAAAACAATTGATTACTTTAGCAGTCCAGCCCTTGTCTCTGAAGAGGTGAATGCGATTAGAAGGTCATGTGACCCCAATTGTCTTCTTAACTACAATCGTTACGTTACCCAAAAGCTGTGGAATCTGTACATTTACACTATCTCTGCATATGCACTTACTAGCCTTTTTTGGCTATTTCTTTCCTCTATATTGAAAATTGAAGCGCCAAGCAGGATGTCAGCCTCTGTAGGGCTAATAGCCCTTTCGTATCCACTTGCTATTTGGCTTTCTCTTGGTGCTTTCTCTCACGATAGGAGCGTTATAAAAGCAGTAAAGTTTTCGATTGAACGCAAGGATCCATTTGTAATTGGCTTTGCCTTATTTGCACTGCTGTTTTTAGCTCTGTCGCTATACATACGTCTGTCGTCATCTGATAGTTCTTCAACAGGATACGCGAAATTGCTTTCAGCGGTTTCATATGTATTACCACCTGTGCTTATTCCAATTCTTATTGTAGTTGTCAAAGAAATAAATTATCGCGCTATATCAACAGATTTCTCCATATTTCTGATATTTGTAGGATTCTTAACCGTTTGGATCTTTGGTGCATGGATATCACACGTTGCACTTTCGCTAAACAAACAAATGCATAAATAGGAAAGATACCGGAGTGCCCAACACTCGAATGCACGGGACGCAGAAAAAGCCCCGTGCCCGTGATTCATCCGTTATGTGGCAATAAAAGTGTAAGTTCGCCCCTAGAGAAATGACGAATAAGCGCATCATCTCAGTCGACTGTGAAATCTCCGGCGGCCTCTCCGAGTTAGTTGGTTTTGACTCAAACTCATCACTTCTCGATGCAGACATAGTTCTTTTCAATCCGAGTATCACCGATTTCCGGTTTAGTTACGAGACATACCAAGGCAAGCCCTCCCTTAATGACGACCGCTCGTTTCGCCTTAGAGAGGCGACTGACCACTGGAGAAGGGAACTTGCTGACGCCTTCCGAGCAGGAAAGACGATTTTCGTCTTCCTCGCGGAACTGGTGGAAGTGTTCATTGACACCGGCCGCCGAGAATACTCTGGTACAGGAAAAAACCGACAAACGACACGAATCGTAACTGAATTTAATAATTACCGCACACTCCCTATAGAAATGTCAGTGACGACGTCAGAGGGAAAGGAGATGATGCTTACGCGCGCAGGCGCCATATTGGCGGACTATTGGCGCGAATTTCGTGAGTATTCTTTGTACAAAGTTTTTATTGATGGAGAGATTGGTCAACCTTTGATCGTAACGAAGACGGGTGCAAAAGTTGTCAGCTCGTTGATTCAACACAAGGACAGCGGGGGCATGATTGTGCTCCTTCCATACCTTGGCATGTGGGTTGAGTCCTTTTACGAGGAAAGGGAGGTCACCGGAGCGGGTCCTGAGGATGACGAAGATGGAGACGCACAAGTTGAGTTTGCGTGGACAGCCGAGGGCATTGCTTTCGGTAATAAGCTGCGGAATTGTTTGCTAGAGATTGACGCGACATTAAGCGCCGCTATTGCGAGGACACCAGCCCCTGATTGGTCAAAGGCGTCAAATTACATTTTGCCGCGAGAAACTACATTCCGACAGGAGCTCGTCACGGTCGAGGCGGAGTTGGAATCGTTGGAAGAAAGAAAAAGCGAGCTTAAGAACCAACTATTGAATGAGGGTCTCCCGAGGCGATTGCTCTACGAAAAGGGGAAACCACTTGAGGCCGCAATTCTACATGCCCTCTCGCTTCTTGGTTTCTCGGCTACGCCCTATCATGATGCCCAGTCCGAATTTGATGTAATATTCGAGTGCGCGGAAGGCAGATTTCTCGGTGAGGTTGAGGGAAAGGACAGTAAGCCGATCAGCATAGAGAAACTTCGCCAACTCGAAATGAACCTTTATGAAGATTTCGAAAGAGATGGAGTGTCGGAGATGGCGAAAGGAGTCCTATTCGGAAATGCGTATCGGTTGAAGCCGCTCGATGATAGGGGTGAATTCTTCACTGACAAGTGTAAGACGGCCGCCGTGCGCAGTGGTACAGCTTTGGTTAGGACCCCTGATCTATTCCGAATAGTGCAGTATTTATCGGGGACTGAAGATGACGATTTCGCGAGGCAATGCAGAGAGGCGATTCTCTCAACGTCACGCCAGATAGTTGAGTTTCCTGAAACCCCAGTCTCCACAACAGCCTATGACGAGGTCCAGGAACAATGAACCACATAACATCGGCGGGACATTTCGGGACGTCTTTAAGAGCAGTTGGGGGGGCAAGCGGGACGCCCTTAAGATGCTAAGTTGACAAGGTGATAGGTGAGTGCTAGATGCGAAGGTATGCCAAGATTAGCCAGGCTTGACGCCCCCGGTGTTTTACATCATGTCATCATCAGGGGGATAGAGCGTCGGAAGATATTCAGAAACGAGAAGGATCGCGAGGATTTCTTAGATCGCCTCTCGATGTTGCTGCCGGAGACTGAGATATCTTGTTATGCCTGGGCGCTTCTTTCAAACCATGCCCATTTTCTTTTTAGGACCGGCAACACCCCACTTGCGACATTGATGAGACGATTGCTTACGGGAGACATTTCGGGACGTCTTTAAGTAACCAAATAACCGGCAGTTCTTCATTCTTCACACATTGCAGTTAATTATTTGGGTCTAGGACAATAGGCCTTTCAGGGAAATGTGAAGAATGAAGACCCTAGTGGCCTTTCCTTGGTTGACCATCTTTGCCCCCTCTCTTCGCAGGGGGGTAAATTTTCGTTTCCCCTAGGGGGTAAATTTTGCATTCCCTCTGACACGGCTGAAAAGGCCGTTATCACAAAAAAAGGAGATGCTGATGGGAGAGGGTAATGATGAGAACCGGTCAATATGGGATCGCATAGGATATAAGCGACTTCTGCTTGCCCTACTCATTGCGTTTGGAATCTGGCCGGCTGGTGCAGGGATATTTTACCTTGCTAGACCCAGCGACTTTGCTGAACTAAATACATACAAAGTAGCCGCCCTATCTGCAGCACTTGTCGCCCCATTTCTCGTGGTTAGCATCGTAGTTGGCGCTCTCTTGGCATACATATGTTTCTATGACCCAATGAAAGCCCAGCCCAAAAAGGGTTACTACGGCGGATATGAAGATAGAATCGCGCGATTAATCATGTTTGGCGGCAGTTTGGCCAGCGCATGTGCTGCCAACCTTTGTTTTCTCTTGATTGCGTCGGGACAACCCATTAAGACAGCTGTTCTCGCATCGTTTGTCGCGGCCCTCCTGATAGCTCTGGTTCTGGATGGCTTTCTGTTCTATAAGGTCGTGTATCGCGACGCATACAGATAGAGCCTATTCTGCAGGTTGACCGCAAGAGACTCAATGGAATAGCTATGCCAGATCGTGAAGTGAAGACCATTCGAGACATCATTAACTACCAATATGCCAAGATCATTGCCTGTAGCGCGTTTCGGTGTGTAAGTGGTGTTGAAGCAAAGAAGCGCCATTACGGGTTCATCAAGAATACATTCAGAGACCTTTCGTCTGGTAGGAAGACCTGGTCTGACATCGAGCGTGAAGACTGGCAACTTGTCGAATCTGACAAGGAGTGCGCGTACTGCGGTGACAACGGTACCTTGGCACGGGAACATATTGTTCCTTGGTCGCTTCGAATCAATGAGCACTGCTTTGCTTGTGATACCATCCAATCGATTCACAACAAAGTATGGGCATGCAAGATATGCAATTCGGAGAAAAGCACTATCGGCGTGTATACATTTTACAGAAAACGGCTGCCAGCGGAGAGGAAATACTTTGACCTATTACTCCGGCGATTAAATACATCAATTATGCGGCATAAGCCACTTTAGGATGT